>NZ_PUIA01000035.1:300000-446975 GCF_002967715.1 Blastopirellula marina | reverse complement strand
GGCACTGCTTTAGATCTCAGCGAACTGAGAATCGTAAGTAGCACACTTTGGTAATAACCATAACTCTATGAAATTGCATCGTTTGTGTCGCAACAAAGCTTCCATCGAACTCTCAATCTGCCAGTGGCAAATTGAAAATCGAGATCCACTTTGCTACGCAAAATGCCATCTACCAACCAAATTGTCAAAGATCATTTCGACTCGGCTTGAAGGCCTTGTCGTCTTCCGCTGAGCGGAATGAAAAAGAGTTCAATGAACTCCGTTTCATTGCGGTCAGCTGAAGATGTTTCCCACTGGGGAAGCGTCAAAGTTTACTCAGCAAGTTTGCTTTGTAAAGGGCCCCGCGAAAAGTTTCGCGAGATTTTTTCGAGGCCGCAAATCGTGTCGATTATTGGCCTTGAACAGTGGAGCTGACAGGGATCGAACCTGCGACCCTCTGCTTGCAAAGCAGATGCTCTCCCAACTGAGCTACAGCCCCTTTTTCTTGGGATCGACTACTCTAGGATAACTTCCTGGAGTCGTCTAGTGGGCGTACCAAGATTCGAACTTGGGACCTCGTCGTTATCAGCGACGCGCTCTAACCAACTGAGCTATACGCCCTATCGAGGCAAACGCCCCGAGTGGGAAGTAGCAAATTCTATCGGGCGATTAGGATCTGTCAAACCGGGGTGGCCGCTTTTTGGCAGGAACCGTCCAAATATCATCTGCGTATAGAGAGAACTTCATTGTTCAGGACCCCTGCGACAGGGAAATGTTCGGGGAAAGAACGCCTGTGGGCAGCAAAAAACTGATGGTGATTCCATTGCCGGTTTTGTGGATAATCATCCGCAGCTATCGCAAGCAATGAAGAGTTGCTGCCACAAGCATTTGCTGCATTTTTTGAGACAAGGATGGTTGGAATGAAGAGTCATAAGGCTCGTTGGGCGATGGCCCTGGGTGTAGGCATGGTTTGTGGGTCGTCGGTACTCGCTGCCGGACCTACCGCAGAACAGGCTTTGCAGTTGAAGCCGATTCAGGAAAACGTCGAATATCAGACGCCTGATGCGAATCAAATTCCCAAGTGCAATATCGAGGCGGAAAAGGTCGGCCAGGCTACCGGCTGGGTCGTTACCGGACCTAATGGAGAGCGTCTGCGGGTATTTCTCGATACCAACGACGACAAAAAGGTCGATTTCTGGGCCTACTATAAGGATGGCGTCGAGGTCTACCGCGACATTGATACTGATTTCAACGGCAAAGCAGACCAGTATCGCTGGCTCGGTATGGCAGGTACCCGATGGGGCCTCGACAAAGATGAAGACGGCCTGGTTGATCAGTGGAAGGTGATTTCCGCCGAAGAGGTCTCGGCTGAACTGGTCGAAGCCGCCAAAACGGGCGATGCCGATCGCTTCGCTGCCCTTTTACCCAATGATGCTGAGTTCGCGTCTCTGGGGCTAACTGGGGATCGTGCTGAAGAAGTTGCCGACAAGATCGACAACGGAGCCGATCAATTCGTCGCTTGGGCTCGTCAGCAGAAATTGATCGATAAAGGCACCAAGTGGGTGCATTTTGGTGCGACCCGGCCTGGGATTGTCCCTGCAGGGACCGATGGTGTGACGAAAGATCTTGTCGTCTACGAAAATGCCATCGCCATGCTAGATAAAGGGGGCGAACACGGTCAGCTCGAGCTCGGTACGCTCGTACGGATTGGTGATGCTTGGCGTTTGATCGGTGCTCCAGTTGGTGAGCCCGGGGCAGCCGATGTGGCCGCCAACCCGCAAGGCTACTTCTTCTCGGTCAGTTACAGTGGCAATTCCGCTGCTGGTCAGTCCGGAATGGTTGCCGGGGGCGAGATTCAGGCAATTCTGACTTCGCTGGAAGAACTCGATCAGAAGATGGCCCAGGCCGCTTCGGCAGATCAGCGCGAAAAGATTGCGATGGAGCGTGTCGAGGTCATCAAGAAGGTGATCGCCGCCGCCAACGACGACGAAATGCGTGAGAATTGGATCAAACAGCTTGCCGACGCTTTGAGCGGCGGGATTCAAACCGGCGAACTGAGCCAAGGTCTCGATCAGCTTCAATCTTTGGCCGATCAGGTCGAAAAGCGAGCTCCGAAGAGCGATTTGGCTGCCTATGTTCGCTTCCGCGAAATGTCGGCTGGTTACACCCAGCAGTTCCAGGATCCGAAGGCCGATTACGCCAAGATTCAGGAAGCCTGGTTGGCTAAGCTCGAAGGCTTCATCGACACTTACCCGAAGAGCCCGGACGCTGCCGAGGCCATGATGCAGTTGGCCATTGCCCATGAATTTGCTGGAGAAGAAGAGGACGCGAAGAAGTGGTATGCCCGCATTCGCACCGATTTCTCAGGCACCATCCTGGGTGACAAGGCCAATGGAGCGATCCGCCGTCTGGATGCCGTCGGTCAGCCATTTGTTATCCGCGGCACGACGGTTGACGGAAAGAAGCTCGATTCCTCAGGTGCCAAGGGGAGTGCCCTACTGGTCCATTACTGGGCTACCTGGTGCGAACCGTGCAAGGAAGACATGGACGTCATTCGCCAGATGCAGGCGAAATATGGTGCCCGTGGGTTTCAAGTGGTTGGCGTTAGTCTAGATGCGAGCCAAGACGACGTGAAGCAGTTCCTCGGAGCCAAGCGTCTGGCATGGCCACAGCTCTACGAAGAGGGCGGTCTTGATAGTCGCTACGCCCTGGAAATGGGTGTCCTGACGCTGCCGACCATGATCCTGGTTGGCCCAGACGGCAAGGTCATCAGCCGCAGTCTCCATATCTCGCAGCTCGATACCGAGTTGGGTAAGTTGATCAAATAGTTTTGGTCGATGGATGACGATAACAAGCAAGGGCACGTCACGTGGTTCGTGACGTGCCTTTTTTTATCGATGTGCGACCGGATTCGTATTTGGGAAATGGCCGAGCTTTAGTAAAACTTGGCCTTCTCGAAAAGAATTCGAAGAATGCTTCCAAGGATTGGATCGCGGATGTTTCCCTTTCATATGCCATCGCAGGTTTGGTGGTTCGCCGCCCTGCTCTACCTATGTGCCATGCTCAGCGTGGTCTGGGTTCGCTTTGCTCGCGAGTCCGCAAACGTACAACTGGCACAGTTTACCTCGGTGACGTGCTTCCTTGTGCTGACGGTGCACCTGGTTCACGAGATCACCAGCGGCTCAGGCTTTTGGCTCGGTGGTAGCATTGTCTACGTTGTTCTGGCCGTGACCTGTGTATTCGAGCCTAGTGCTACCAAGCCAACACGGCAGATCTGATCCGGCTTCGGTGCAGGCTCAGCTTGCGACCCGGATCCATCCCTTCATCAAAATGACACTCGCCCAATAGAAAACGGTGAACGACACCAGGTGCGAAGTGATTCTTGCTGCGGCTGGGTATCTTACCAGCTGACCCTGCTTGCCTCCCCACGCGAGAGCCATGGCCAATGGAACCGCGGCGACCGGCCCTGCCAGAAAAGCCCATTCGGTAGCCATGCCGAGCATTCGGCAGCAATGAAAGTAGATGCCCCCCACGGCGACGAAGATGATGAGCATCCCCCGTGCTCGCCAGGGAGACGGCCTTTCGGAGCGATCATTGGGGGCAACGACGTACAGTTCGGCGGTTCTCTGCATGGCAGCCCATACCGCGAGTGGCCAAGTGAATAAGAAGCCACTGATCAGCGGGTTGATGATCCCGCTGGTCACAGCTCCGGCGATGATTAAGGCAAGCCAATATCCGATCGTCGTCCAGTCTCCCTGGCCGTCGAACCTTCGCAGCACGGCGAAAACGCCAGCAACGACGATCAGCAGGGTCATATTCGCCAGATACCATAGCTGAAGTTCCTGCCAAGAAGGCGTCGCGGCGGGAAACTCCCGTTCGCCACCCAGCAGGACGGTCGGATTGAAGCGTCCTGGACCGCGGATTGAAGCCAGTGTTGCGGTCGATTCGTTGGGCACCGGCGAGTTGGGGGACGTTTCCGAGGTACCAACTTGAATGCAGACGGCCTGTTGATGGGTACGCAGGAAAACACGCCCATTGGAAAGCGCTGGAGGTGTCCAGCAGACGTCATCCGGGAAAACGCTGCAGCGAGCCAATTCCTCATACCGATCAGGCGTCGCGCGACATAGGAGTAGTTCTCCGCGATCGTTGAACATCAAGAGTTTGCCACCGGCGGCGATGATGTTGGCGTGACCCGGTTCCTGGGAATTCCAGGCCTCGCTGCCATCTTGCCAACTCAGGCAGCGGAAGTGCCCGCGGCTAGGGCGATGCAGTCGAGACTGTGGTTCACGAAGGTCAAACCCGTACAGGTGGTCGTCCACCAGCACACTGGACGCGATGTCGTTCGACATCTCCTTCGCGAACCACTCGATCTTCATGCCCAGCTTTGCCCCGTCTTCGACCGGGGAAAGCTGGTACTGCGTGCCACCGCTGCGAAATGGGCCCGAGGTAAATAGCAGCGGCTCGCGGTAGATCGGCGCGGAGGAATGCTCGTCGTAGCCGGACGAAAGGTCCTGCTCCATCAACTTGTGTCCGGTCTTGGCGTCGGCCAGAAGCAGCGAGTTTTCTAACGGGGCAACCACGATGTGGCGGTCCCCAAGCGGAACAATGATCGGCGTGGCATAGCTGGCAGGCTGGCTGCCGCACTTCCAGACGACATCACCCGTTGCGGCATCGACGGCAATCAAGCTCGCCTCTTGTCCGCCCACCGGTAGGATGACCATCGACTGCCAAACGACAGGAGAAGCCGAGACACCAAAGTCGGTTCCTTTGCCGTCGAATTCTTCCTTGTAATTCCGTGACCAGATTAGCGTGCCGGTCGCGACAGAAACGCAGCCGACCAGACCATTGGGCCCCATAAAATAGACGCGGTCTCCGTCGACCGTAGGCGTCGCGCGCGGGCCTGGGTATAGCCCACCACCTTCGTGAGGCCAGCCGTAACGATAGCTCCACAGCGTCTTGCCGGTGTCGGTATCCACGCAGATCAGTGCCTGGTGGTAGAGGGTCTGCTCCTGGGTGAATGCTCGATTGCCAACGACGACAAAGCCGGAGTAGCCTTGTCCGATCGAACGCGACCAGACGACCGCCGGACCAGCTTCCGGCCAGCTATCCACCAGCGTCTCGCCAACTGCCAGTCCGTCATGCGTCGGGCCACGGAAGTTGGGCCAATCCCCTGCGTCCGTAGACGTAATGGCCGTGAACATCAGCAAGATGAGGAGAGGTACAGATCGTTGCATTAGGGTTGGGGCCCGTAGAGTATTGGCTGCTGAAAGCACACCCTAGACGGTGCGTAATCGGCATGCAAGCGAAATGCGTGCTTGCGCTGGCATGTGCTGATGGCCAGTGATTAGCCAATGAAAAAAGATACTCGTTCGAGATGCTGTTCCTGCCGGACCTTTCCCTCAGTAATTGCCCTACAACTGTCAGAATTGGAAAATTTCCTACTTCTAGACGCGGCGTTCTGCCGAAACACCCTCTAGGTCAATTTATGTCTATGACCCGAGCGATGGTGTGTTGCTAGCCGAATCGGCGGTATGTGCTCCTAAAACGCTCGGTATCGCGCAAACATTGCCGCGCACTATCGGGAGAATGCGATGCGTTTGTCGGTCTTACAATTAGCGTTGGTGCTAGGTGCCTTCGCGTTGCCTGCGACGGCCATGTCGCAAGAAGCCATGCCGCAGGCCGCCGGCCCGCAGGCCATGCCAGTTAATTATGGCCAAGCCATGCCGCATCATGCGTACGCACCAGCTGCTTATGGCCAGGCTTACTGCCCACCGGGCTATGGTCACCACGGAATGCATCACCAGCCACGGCTGCCCGGCTATCAAGGTCCGGTCGCCGGAGGCAACCCACACTTTGGTGCAGTCGATTATCCGAAGACCAATGCCCCAGCAGTTTGGCCATACACCGGGATGTACTATCCCTATCCACAGATTCCGCCAGGCTGGAAGCATGTCGCCCTGGAATGGGATGACGGCTACTGGTACCTCGACTTCAAGTCGGCCAAGAGACCAAAGCACCACTAAGCTTTGGTGGATCCGCAAAACCGAGAAGCCTGCACCCATAAGTGCAGGCTTTTTTAATGCGCTGGTGGTAACGGTTAGGTAAGCTTTGGGATCGAGATTCGGGCCTTTTAACTCGCAAAATCGAAAAAACACTGCCTTTTGGGCCAACCGTTAGCCGAATGAAGGGAAGGCAGAACCGTTGTGAACGGTATCTGCGCTACTACAAGTAGATCCCGTAGATTGAAAACAGATTCCAGCTTCGGCCGCTTCCCGTTGCGGAACCAATCGCTGGATAGCAGTAATCAACGCGTGAAGATGAATTTCCTAGGAGGGGGGACGATGTCACGTCTAATTCATTTGGCGATCATTGCGGCTTTTATGGCCGTGCCTGCGATCGCGATGGGTGGGGATACCGAAATTGCCCAGTCCATCGTTAAGCAGCTGCAAGCCAAGAAGTCCGAAGGGAGCCTGAAGGGCTTCAACATTGGTTTGCGAGTGGAAGAAGGGGTCGTCTGGCTGGAAGGCCACGTATCGAACCCTGAGCAGCATGATCTTGCGATCGATATCGCTCGTCGTGTTTCTGGTGTTGAACGCGTTGTCGATGGTGTCCGCATCGAAGGCAACGTGGTCGCTCAGCCGGAAGCTACCGAGCCGGTTTCCGCTCCGCGTGATTTGGCTGCTGGCGACCTGAGCAAGCCTGCTCCACAGTTGCAGGCCGCACCGATGATTCAGGAAGTTGCTCAGCAGGTTCCTGCCGTCCCGCAGATCATGGAAGAGCCTATGCTCGAGCCACAAGGCGGATTCAGCTTCTCGCCGGTCCAGCCGGTCAATGCTGAGGCACCTAGCGAAGACCAAAGCGTTTTGGCCAACCAGCCAACGCCAGCCGCTCCGCTTCGTCAGCTGAAACCAGTTCCGGCTGGTCAGCCACGCCCGATCCCAGCTCAGACGCCTGCTTACCAGGTTGCTGCGAACAACAATGCTGCCGCAGCCAACACCCATATGGCTCAGCAGCCGATGGCGGCTGTTGCTCCGCCGGCATACTACCCAGCACAGTACGGATACGGTTACTACCGACCAGCTCGGTACGACCACCCGCACATGCCTGGCTACGCTTGGCCTGCCTACGCGGCTCACCCAAACTACGCGGCTGTTGTTTATCCGCGTCAGTACTCGCCGCAAGCCTGGCCATACATCGGCCCATTCTATCCTTACCCGCAAGTTCCACTGGGATGGCGTAAGGTCGAAATGGAATGGAAAGATGGTTGGTGGACGCTGGACTTCAAGGCCCGCCGTCACAGCTCCTTCTAAAGAAGATGTCTGTCACGCTCGCAGCTCTGCGGGCGTGGCATGACCTTCGAGGACCCCCTCAAGCCTTCGCAACTTCGGCGGAGGCTTTTTTTATGCACTGCCTGCATTGCTCGCCGATCGCGCAATTTGCGAATTGGGTGTGCTAGCGGCCGCATTGCTTGAATTTTCGAGCTAGGCGGAAAAAGCCGCAAGTTTGTTACAGCTTCACACGATAACTAGTTACAGATAAGCGCCCACTTCATGGAAGAAGTGGTTATCCGGTGGGTCGGATTGATAGGGGCCCAGCCCTATATCGCCCTGGAAGGCATTGAGGAAAACGATGAAACGAAGCATTCTTAAGCTCAGCTTGATCTTGGGTGTGGGGTTGTCAGCATTGAGCAGCACCGGTTGTACGACCCAGGGCCCCTACTTGGGCCCACTGCTGTTCCCGATTCCTGTGTCCCCATACTACATGGACGCCAAGGAAGACGAGTTCCACGATCACGAACGTTATGAGCGGGCTCCAATCCTGCCGCCGATTCCTCCGGGAGCTCCGCATGTTGCTCTGGATCCGCCAAGCGACGACGAAGTGATGCAGGCCCTGGAACGTGCTCGCCCAGTTGAAGGTGGCCTGCCGTTCCTGCACGAAGTTCAACGCAACAACGTGCGTATCACAAAGCAAAAGATCGCCGACTACGTCGATCCTCCACGAGTCATGCCGCTTGTTGGCCCAGTTCAACTGCACCATGCTCACTACAAGTGCACGATCTACTACACCGAAGTGAAGCGAATTGGTTGGCCGATTCCACACACCCTGCGAGATGAAGACACTCGCGAAGTGATCTACATCGACCACAACCACCTGCACCGTGTGGGTAACATCCAGGAGGACCTGCCGGGTCCGGTTGGGCCAACGCCTCACGCACCGCAAACGCCGCTGTAAGCCGCAGCAGGCCTCTAGCGAACGCTAACTAAGCGTCGGATCCTTCCCGGGTCCGACGCTTTTTTTCGTACACTCAGAGATTTATCTTGATGTTTTCGTCTGCCCGATGTTTCACCTATCGCCGAATCTGGGTTATAGTAATGCCGATTTGAGTTAGGTTAGGGAGCGTTTCTCCCCTTCGAGCCAACCTTGGGCCCATGTTGAATTTGACGCCTTCACTGACAAATCGCGCCTTGGAAGAGACCCTGCCTTCGTGGGGGGTCTTGATACTCGAAAGTCACCACGGCCCCGACTTCGAGATGGAGTTTCGCGTCCACGACTTTGTGAAGGTGCTTTACGTTATCTCGGGTAGCGGTCACGTGCATGTCGCGGAAGATCGCTACGAGGTCGGCTCACGTGATATGGTCGTGGTGCTGCCTGGTCGTAAGAATCGCGTCGAAGACTCCCCTAACTCGCCGATTTCCTGCTATGTGCTGTGTGTGCATCGCTCGCTCCTTTCGTTCGACCCGCAGGCCGTCTCGGCTTTGCCACTGGGACTACTGCCGCGTCAGTCGCATTTTGCCCAGCGTATCGAGCGCCGTTTGCGACGGCTGCTATACCAGCAGCTTCAGAATAGTCCATTAACGCCATTGGCGATGGTTTCTAATGGGCTGGAGATCCTCTCGCTGATTTCCAGTCACCGTGTCGACAAGTCGGAAGGCTTGACCGATCTGTCGCAAGAGCCCGGTGTCGACGAAATGGTGGCCTATATTCGCCATCTGGATACCCACTTCTTTGAAGCGACAACAATTGACGAGGCCTCCAGCAGTATCGGGGTCCCCCGTCGTCGCTTCACCCAACTATTTCGTGGCGTGACTGGTCAGACTTGGTTGAACTACGTGCAAGAGCTGCGTGTCGAGCATGCCTGTAAGCTGCTGGAGACCACCGATCGCCCGATTACCTCGATTGCGTTCGAGTGCGGTTTTGCCGAGCTTTCGACTTTCTACCGTGCATTTCGCAAAATGCGCGAGGTAACGCCCAGTGCCTGGCGTCGAGCCCGCGCCGACTGATTGGTCAGCCATTGCCTTTGGGCTGTCAGTTAAAACGCGCGTTGAATGGTTTAAAAATAGATCGCTTTGTGCTTTGACGCGCGCTGATATCTCGCGCAAAATGATATTTCTCAATTTGACCCACCTCTATTTTCACACCTCCTGACGAGAATCACACAATGCGAACGCTTCTGGCTTCCCTTCTGTTGGGCTTGTTGATCGTTGGTCCGTCCGTTTCTGTTTCCGCTGCCGAGCCTGAGGAAGGCTTCGTTTCGATCTTCAACGGCAAGAACCTCGATGGCTGGGTTGGTAACACCAAAGGCTACAAGGTCGAAGAGGGGTGCATTGTCTGCGATCCGAAAGCAGGCGGCGGCAATCTCTACACCGAGAATGAATACGCTAACTTTGTCTTGCGATTTGAATTCAAGCTGCCGCCAGGAGCGAACAATGGCCTTGGTATCCGGGCACCACTCGAAGGAAACGCCGCCTACAACGGGTACGAACTCCAGATCCTGGACAACACTGCCAAGAAGTATGCAACCCTGAAGCCGTATCAGTATCACGGTTCGCTCTACGGCCTGGCACCTGCCAAGCGTGGTCACCTGAAGCCCGTCGGCGAATGGAACGAGCAGGAAGTGACTGTGGATGGCGATCTGGTGAAGGTCGTGCTCAACGGCACCGAAATCCTGAACGTCAACCTGGAAGAGATTCGCAACAACCCCACGCTTGACGGTAGCGAACACCCAGGCCTGAAGCGTTCGACTGGGCACATTGGTTTTCTGGGACACGGCGATAAGGTTGAATTCCGCAACCTGCGTTTGAAGTCGCTGCCTGAGAAGAAATAGTCTCTCTTAAAGCAGAACATATCGAATCAACGAACCCCTTTCATGGAAATGGAAGGGGTTTTCTTTTGGCGGCAATGCATAGGAGCGGCTTGATGTATTTGGGGCGTGTTGCCCAATGAATTTCGTAATTTGCCGCTAGCAGCGAATCGGAATTCCCGACGTTCTTTGAAATCGCCAGTGCTTGCGCTAATTCAGGTAAACTCCGTCGTTCAGGCAGGACGATTTTCTTATGGGAGACATCGTGGTCCGTTCGCATGAGTTCGGACCGCTCTTCACGTGAAGCGATGCTTGCGGATATGATTTCCGCGACACACTCCCAGTTCTCAAGGATCGAGACTGCTGCACGGGTTCAAGGAATGAGACCCTCTTTTCAAAAGCTATGGCTTGTTGTTGTATTCGCCCTGGTCGCGACCGGGGGTGCTATGGCCCGAGCGGAACAGGCTACCGACCAATATCGGATTGCCTCGTTCCACTATGCGCGGGGTGATTGGCAGCAGGCGATCGATGCATTCGATCAGTTCCTGGCCCAGCATCCCGATCACTCGCAGGTCGGCATCATTCACTTTTACCGCGGCGAGTCGCTCGTTCAGTTGTCGCGCTGTGATGAAGCGTTGCGTGCCTACACGCTCTTTCTGAGCAAGCTGCCAGATCATAGTTTCGTGGAACACGCGGAGTTTCGCGTTGCCGAGTGCTACTTCCTTTCCGGACAGAATGAAGCAGCCAAAAACGCATTCCAGATCTTCCAAAGCAAGTATAAAACCAGCAAGCTGATTCCCCACGCGTACCCTTACCTCGCCGAGATCGCAAGCAAAGAGAAACACTGGGACGAAGCCATATTGATGTATGGCAAATCGGTGAAAGCCGCGGCCACGCCAAGCATCGCCGTGGAGTCTCGCTTGGGATTGGCCCGCTGCTATGGTCAGACTGGCGACTGGAAAGAAGCGGGGCTTGCCTACGAACAGTTGCTGATCGATTTGAAAGAGCATCCCGGAAAATATGCCGCCGGCAGTATTGCCCTGGAGGCTGGGATCGCGGAATTCAAGGCCGCCAACTACCGCCGTGCCGTCGACCGCTTTGAATTAGCCGCCAAAGAAGAACCCAAGCTTGCCGATCAAACCAGCTTCTGGATTGCCAAGACGTATTACCAGGTGCGCGACTGGCCCAACGCCGTCGAGCGTTTGCAGCAACTCAAGACAAGCAAGTCCTTGCCTGAATTCCAGGACGAAATCCACTACCTTCTGGGCAAGACATCGCTCGCTCAAGGAAACACCGAGGATGCCATCGCTCTGTTTAACGAACTGAGCGTAGCCTGGTCCGATTCTTCTTGGACCGACGAGGCCCTTTATCAGTTGATTACGATTCATCTGGAAAGTGGAGACCTCGCCGCCGCTCAGGTTGCCTGGCAGCAATTGTCTCAGCGAACGCAGCCCAGCGGATTGACCGTTCGAGCCCAGATGAACCTGGCCGCCCAGCTACAAGCAAGCGACGCACACGAGAAAGCTCTCGAAGTACTGCAGCCTGAGTTTTCCAATCTCGATGCCGAGGTCGCCCAGGTCCAACGCCGCAAGTATTTGATGGCCGTATCCCTCTTTGCGTTATCCCGTAAAGAGGAAGCGAAGCAGTTGTTGGAAGCTCCCGAGGCAATGCAGGCCGGCACCTACCGTGGTATGTCGCGCATGCTGTTGGGACTGATCTACAGCCAGAACGAAGATTGGATCAAAACGATCGATGCGTTGGATGGCGCGTTGAAAGACTTGACGGCAACCGAACAACGCAACCAGGTTCAGCTCCGTCGCACGACTGCCCTGCTCCACTGCGATCGGGTGACAGAAGCAAAGGAGGCCTGGCAGCAGGTCGATCATCGACGGATCGCCGATGCGACCTACCTGAGCGAAGTGGTGCAGATTGCTGGGGCCGCTTACCGAAACGGTGAAATCGCTTGGGCCAAGACGCTTTACGAGGAATTGGCCGCTAAGGACAATGCCGAGAAGTTTGTCGAGCAAGGCCTGGCTGGTCTGGCCTGGTGCCAATTGGCAAACTCCGACGCCGCTGCCGCTACCAAGACCCTTGATCAACTGCTGGAAAAGAATCCCAATAGTGCGCTTGCTGTTGGTGCAATGTACCAACAAGCCCAGCAGATGGAAGAATCGGACATCGAACTGGCCATCGGTCGCTACCAACAGTTGGCCAAGCATTATCCCCAGGATCCTTTGGCGGCTCATGCCAAACTGCGATGTGCTTCGCTGCTGGATCAACTTCAGCGGGACGCCGAAGCGGAAGCCATTTTGGTGGAATTAACCGAAAGCCAGCCTGACGTACTGCCGGTTGAGGACCTCTGGTATCGCCTGGCATGGGTTCGCATGGACCAGAAGAAGCAGGACGAAGCGTTGGATGCGTTCGAGCAGATCCACCAGCGGTTCCAGGATAGCGATTTGTGGGAAGACTCGACCTATCGCATCGCTGAAGCCGCACTCAATGCCGGCGACATCGAGAAGGCACGCCAGTATCTGCAGAAGCTGCTTGAGAAAAAGGGACAGAGCAAAGTCGCCATGTTTGGCCGTTACATGCTGGGCCAGGTCGAAGTTCAGGCCGGCAACTGGCAGGACGCGATCGGGCACATGGACGCCGTTGCCGAGCATGTCGCCGACGAGCCCCTGCATAGCATGGCTATGTTCTGGGGTGGCGAAGCTCGTTTTCGCAGCGAGAAGTTCGACGATGCCAAGGCCAAGTTCGAGCAGATGTTGACTGACAACCTGGGACGCGATTTAGAAAGCTTGCCGGTTGCCGAAATGCGGTTGGCTCAAATCTTCGCCCATCAAGACAACTGGGAAGCCGCATACGAGAAGGCGTTGGAAATCGAGAACGATTATCCCACCTTCTCCCAGGCCCACGAGCTTGATTACCTGATGGGACGTTGCCTCGCTCGCCAGGGCGAATTCCAGAAGGCACGTGCCGCTTACACGAAGGTCATCCAGTCGCCAACTGCCCAAAAGGGAGAAACGGCTGCCATGGCTCAGTGGATGATCGGCGAGACCTTCTTCCATCAAAAGAACTACGATGCGGCCGTTCGGGCCTATGCCCAAGTCGCATCCAATTACGAAGCCTTCCCCAAGTGGAAAGCGGCCGCATTGCTACAGATCGGCAAATGTCACGAGATTCAAGAGAACTGGGAAAAGGCGACGCAGTACTACACGGAAGTACGTACTGACTTCGAGAACACGCCTTTTGCCCCCGAGGCGGAGACACGCTTGAGCGTCGTGCGTCAGCGCACCTTGCAAGCTCAACGGGAAGGGACAAGGACCAAATAAATGATCAGTCATGGGGTAGAATGGATGCTCACCTCACACTTTCGTCGATCCTTGGCCTACGGTGCGCTGCTGACAATTGTCTGGGGGTGTTTGACCTCGAGTCTGCTTGCACAAGGAGCGGTTGAGCCTGCTCCTCTTCCGCCCGGTTTACCAACATTGGGTGAAGACAATCCCATCCCGACGAAGAACCTGTTGCAGGTTTTTCATGACGGTGGGCTGCTGATGTATCCGATCGCACTCTGCTCGTTTATTTTGCTGGTGTTCGTCTTTGAGCGAGCCATCAGCCTCCGCCGCGGACGCGTGATTCCACGCCCCTTCGTAAAGCGATTCATCGAGCAGGTCAAAGACGGTCGCATCGATCAAGATCAGGCCCTCGCGCTGTGTGAAGAAAACCAGAGTCCCGTCGCCGAGGTCTTCGCGGCCGCCGTGAAGAAATGGGGTCGCAGCTGCGTGGAAGTTGAACAGGCCATCCTCGACGCCGGCGAACGCGTCACGTCGCGACTTCGCCAGTACCTGCGACTGTTCAACGGTATCAGCACAATCAGTCCCCTGCTGGGGCTGCTGGGGACGGTGCTTGGCATGATCAGTGCGTTCAACGCAATTGCCGCCAACGGAGAAGCAGCCGGCCAGCGAGAACTTCTGGCCAGCGGCATCAGCCAGGCACTGCTTACGACCGCGGCTGGTATGACGGTCGCTTTGCCGGCGCTGATTGCCTACTTGTTCTTCTCGGGCCGAGTCGATCGCTTGATCATGGAGATCGACCTGCACAGCCAGGAAGTCGTCAACGCGATTGCCTCGGATGGTTGGAAAGACAAGAAAAAGTCGCCATCTCGTCGTGCGTCACGTTCCACCGCGAAAGCGGCCTAGTCACACCCAATCAGGGAGACGGTCATGCCGCTGAAAACGCATCACGAAGAAGCTCCGGCACTGAACCTGACGCCGATGATCGACATCCTTTTTCTGTTGATCATCTTCTTCATGGTCGGATCGAAGTTCACCGAGATGGAACGCTCGGTCGACCTGGACGTGCCGCAGGTAAGCGACATGGGGGCGCTAACCGCCGCACCGGAAAAGAAAGTCATTAACATCTTTCGCGATGGCCGCGTGATGCTGGGAACCCAAGAGGTCAACCTGGAAGACCTCAAGACGCATCTGGCCGCTTCCCAGGCCGAATACAAGGATCTGGGGGTTCTCGTACGAGGAGACAGCGACGTTCCGTTCCAGCAGGTTGCCACGGTGCTCACGACGGTGCGCCAGGCAGGGATCGCCGAGATGGCCATTTCGGTTCGCCTATCGAACGAGCGGAGGTAGCCCATGACTGCTGCTTCGTTCGCTTTCCTCGCGGAGCTGAGTCAATCGACGTCCCAAATTGTGTGGGGCGTTCTGTGGGGTGGTCTGGCATTCATCACCCTGTCGCTTTTGATCCTCATGCAAACACGCTGGGGGCAAGCTCGGCCGGTGTCGAAGTGTGTCGTGCTCTCGATCTTCGCTCACTTGCTGCTGATGACCTATGCCCAGGTAACCGACTTGTTCGCCCCGACCGGTGTCGGTAACTCGGCACCGGTAAATATCCGCCTGAGCCAGATCGACTTCCAACAAGAAGACCAGTCCGAATCAAACAAAGAAGTCAAACCGTGGGACCAACTGGCCATGTCCCCTACGCCGGTCGACGGCCTGATGACACCGCTCGAGCGGATGGAAATGCCGTCGCCTGACATGCCGATTCCCTCCATGCCGCAGCCGCCGATGCCCAGCCTGCTGCAGCGAAATTGGGATATCCCTCAGCCGGAATTGCCGCCGGAACAAGTCGTCGAAAGCCAACTGCCGGCGACCGGACCGCAGCCTGAAATGGAGATGACATCCACTCCGGTTTCGGCCAAAGAGATGGCACCTCCAATGCCTGCCGCGGCAACGGCGCAAGTTGCCAAGCAGGCAGCGCCGCTGCCGATGCCTCAGCTCGATCGGGCAGATCGTAGCATGCCCCAGATTCGCAGTGCCCCGCTGCCCACGCGAGTGGTTCGCGATCCGTCGAACGACGTACAGATGCTACGCGATACAACAGCGAACACCGATTCGGCCGATGCGCTGCCAGGCGAACGAGATCAGCTTTTGGCTTCGACGAACCAATTGGAAGCGATGGCGATCGGCCAACGAACGTCGCAAAGTTCGACCGCTCTGGATGCGACTTTGGCCTCGTTGCATGGAAACCAGATGCAGGATTTGTGGGCCAGCCGGATGGCGGCTCGTAATCTGCCCCTACCCCGAGCGACACGTACACGCATGGATGCCCAGCCGTTGCCACTGATCATGCAGGCCCGCGTGGTCGAGGACTCCGGGGCATGGATCGAAATGATGGGTGGCTCGAAAGACATCGAACCGGCTGTGAACTCGGCGCTTGAATGGCTGGTCGCCAACCAGGAAGACGACGGCCGCTGGGACGCCGTGGCCCATGGTGCCGGACAGGAAACGAAAGTCGCCGGGCACGATCGCCAGGGGGCCGGTAACAACGCCGACATGGGAATCACCGGCCTGGCGACGCTGGCGTTTCTGGGCAAGGGACATACACATCTGGAAGGGAAACATCGAGTTGCCGTTCAAAAGGCGCTCGAGTACCTGGTGAATCACCAGCATCCCGACGGCTGCCTGGGTGGTCAGGCCGGTACCTACGCCAAGATGTACTGCCACGCGATGGCCTTGCTGGCGATCAGCGAAGCGTACGCAATGACCAAGGACGAGCGCATCAGGCCGTTTCTCGACCGCGGGCTGGCTTATACGATCTCCGCACAGCATCCACGCATGGGTGGTTGGCGGTATCATCCCGGCGACCGTGGTGACATGAGCCAGTTTGGTTGGCAGGTCTTGGCGCTGCACAGCGCGGCCCTGTCTGGCATCGAGATCGACAAAAATACGCGCGAGCTGATGACGCGGTTTCTGGACGAATCGTCGGCAGGTCCAGCTAAGGGGCTCGCCGCCTATCGGCCTGGTGAGAAAGCAAGCCCTACGATGACGGCCGAAGCGCTGACGTGCCGTTTCTTTCTCGGGATCGAAAACTCTCCGAAACAGATCGAAGAAGCGACCGAGTTTGTCATGTTAAACGAACCAAACCGTGAGGATATCGACTTTTACTACTGGTACTACGGAACCCTGGCCATGTACCAGATGCAGGACGAATCGTGGAAGCGATGGGCCGGCAAGCTGCAACCGAAGCTGCTCGAATCTCAGGTAAAAGGGGGAGAATTCTCCGGAAGTTGGGATCCAAAGTGTCGCTGGGGGGGCTATGGGGGCCGGGTCTATTCAACGGCCATGGCGGCACTTTCCCTGGAAGTTTACTTCCGTTACTTGCCTATCTACCGCGATTTCGAGGCCGAAATGCCCCGAGTCGCCGAAAAACCGGTACCATCGGTAGCGATTCCCCGCTACTAGGCAGGCTCCACCAAATTGAGACCCTTTGACATCACGCCCGGTCTGCATAGAATAGAGAGTCGGAATTCAATCTAACACGTTCCGTTTTTTATCTTGGGAACCGCACGAGTTTGGTTCTGGTTAGACCCACCCGGGTGCTGACTCGCTTTCGCCGACTTGTTTGCGTGTATTTTCAATGCTCTAAATTTGAGTGTGAGGATATAGCATGATCGGTATGAATGATTTAGCGTTAGTTGGCTTTGGTATGCCCGGTATCCAGGAAATGATTATTATCCTGGCGATCTTCTTGCTGCTGTTTGGTTCGACCAAGCTGCCTGGTTTGATGCGTAGCATGGGCCAGAGCGTGAACGAATTCAAACGCGGAATGAACGACACTTCGGACGATTCGTCCGACCACGACAAAAGCGAAGCCCCCAAGGCGTAACTCGCGGCAAGTCGCAAGCGTTCATTTTCAAGCAGATTACCTGGCAGCGATGACTCTCAAGTCGCTGCCCGATGGAGTGAAACATTCTCGCAATGTTGCATGAAATAGGAACATCGTCGGCACTTCTCGGCTTCTTCGGCAGTATGGGCATGCAAGAGATGGCGGTCATTGGTGTGATCGCGATTCTGCTGTTCGGCAAAAATCTGCCAGGCGTGGCCAAGACCTTCGGAAAGTACTACGGCGACTTCAAACGGGGCCTCTCCGACATCCAGTCCGAGTTCCACAACGCGACAAGGGAGGTTGAGGATTCCGCGAGCAGCGGGTATAGTTCCAAGAGTTCGCCCGCACAGTTTGATGATTACGACGACTTCGAAGAGGCCAGCGCTCCGAAATTCGAGCCCCCGCCCCAATCGTCGACGCCGGAGAAATCGGAACTTGCCTGATTCAGGCGAACCTTTCGGCCCGTACGTCCGACCTATAACAGTGGACTACGTCGGTTTGTAATTGGGGCGATTAGCTCAGTTGGTTAGAGCACTGTCTTCACACGGCAGGGGTCGTTGGTTCGAATCCAATATCGCCCACTCAAAACACCTCGTGAAATTCACGAGGTGTTTTTTTTGTGGATATTCAGGCCAGAAGATGGCCAAGGTCTGTGGATAAGGAATTCATATTGCGTCTCTGGGAGTTCGGTCATGGCTTGATCAGTCGTATTCGAGGAGACCTTCTGCGGCTAAATTGTCAACATGCTTGCGGAGTTCCCAAGCAGGCGCGTCGATGATCTCGCCTATTTCGAGCAGGCTTTTCGTTCCGTCACTGTAGGCGAGGAGATTCATCATTTGCCGCACGTGATTGGCACTCCCCTTCATGCTCAAATCAGGATACAGGCCTCGTTTCCCTAATTGAGGCTCGCAGGGAGTCGTCGCTTTCGGAACACAATCTTGCTCAAGGACTTCCAGGCATCGGATCAATGCCATGTAGCCACCGAAAAGTCCTTCCGGCGAAATGAGAGACAGATCATCGAGAGACGTATGGTACTCTGGATACATTCCGTACTTTGTCCGCATGACAGAAGCCACAGGCAAATCTATCCCAGGGCTGCAATATTGACGTTCGTCACTGCCGCGATCCAAAAAAGTATACTGCTTATAATCGGGAGCCATGTGCCGGAGAACATGTTGCCCAACTCGATCAGCAACGGTATTTCCCGCTCGGGAAGGGAGAAAGGAATAGTCGCGATTATCTCCAACACACGAGATATTGAATCCTGCAATAACACCTTTCTGCATTTCTTCCTTGTGAAGACTCAGGTACGCAATCGAGCCAATCGTTTCAGGGATAAACACGATCCGGTAACGATAACGTCGACTGTGAAGTTCCTTGATCCATTTAGCCAGGAACGTGGCCACACACGGTCCCGACAATTCGTTGTTACCCATTGATGGATGACAGACGTAGGTCGACAAAAAGACTTCTTGGTCCGATGATCCTGGCAGCGAAATCTCACCATAGGAGAGACTTCCCTGGGTCAGTTCGCTGTCAATTTTGACGTGATACTCGCCAGGTTTCAGGCCTTTTCTTTGATGGTCTGTCAAGCAAAATCCCCAACGCTCCTTGTAGTACGAGGTGACGTAGGGGATCGCGTTTGGTTGTTCTGGCACCGAGTATAGATGGGATTGCAACTCGTCCAGGGACATTCGCTGATCAACGGGGACCGAATAGCCCATAACGTGCAGATTCGATCTTTTAAAGTCAACGATCTTCTCTCCTGAAGGATCGCATATCCAGGCATCACGAATGTTCCATTCTTTGGGAATTGTCCAGTCAAAACACGGTGTGCCCGTTGGGATCTCATGGACTTGCAGTTCTGGGATTTCCTGTTGAAGTATGCCCAGGGTTTCACGGACACCGTTACCCGTAATGCTTCGACAAATCGGAAATAGCTGCTCAGCTAACTGGTAGATCAAATCGCCATTGGGCAATGGCTTGCCGAGGTAATTCATGGAACGCTTTTTTACTCAAAGTCAGATAAAAGAAACCTGCGGCCAAGTCGCTCGTATTCCGGGACTGCCCAGGCTTTCGTAGCTTCATCAAGCAAGTAGAACGGATCTTCCTCCATCGCTTTAACCCAGTAGTCCATCAGCTTTGACGCTGAGACGACTCTGGCAACTACTTGGCTGTCTTGTCGGAGTTCCGTAAGAATCCCCTCCGCTTCTGCCTCTGAAATAAGACGTGGCCAATCATAGTCGAGGTGTTTTCCCATGGGACGGACGTGATAGATGTACTCAACGCTACTAGATTGACCAGAAGCATCGATGACCTCGCCAGAAAAGCTTTTGTCGTAGCGATAGATCGGGCTACCGGCTAAAGACTCCGCGAAGTGAATCATCGTGATTGATGAAAAAGGAGCGCCGTAAAACAAAATGCTGCCATCGCGACGATACAACTCAGCGAAAATACTTTGGTCGCCAAAGGCGTAACATTTTCCTGATGGACTTGTTTCCACGGCAACAGAGCCACTGCCGCACGTTGAAAAAATAGGGTCAGGGCTACGCCATACATTTTCTAGTAGTCGTCGAAATTCTCCTAATGGACCAACTTGACAAGGGGCCTCTCGTAAGTCGACATAGCCACTTTTGGTAAAATCATAGTTAAAGCACGGTGTCCACAGATCGCGTTGACCAGCGACTTCGTGCAGGACACCAAGATGATTGGTGAGCAATTCATTTCGTCCTTTCGCTTTGTCAATGAAGCATCTAGTTTTCAGCATGTCGGAATGAACAAACAGCGGTCCATCGCTCATTGCGTCGATCATCGCTGCTAGATCGTCACGTGGATGAGTCATGAGAGTTAACCTAATCGAAATTGCTAAAGATCAATCATGCTAAACGAACTTGGAGGATGCTGTTGTGAATCACATTTGCTGTATCTGTTGATCCCAAGGAGTTTTGCGGAATCTTAACTCGTTGACTCAAGAAATCTTGATCGACCGCTAACGCTGACATGGCGATTCTCGCCGTTAACGTCTTTGGATGAGAAATCCCCCGGCAAGCATCGCCGGGTTTTTTTGTCCCTCATGCGAGTTCTACTGGCACACTGCTTTTGAGGGGTGTAGGCTGCAGGGAGGTCAAGATTCCATTTCTCGACGAGTGAAAGTGGAGCCAGGCATGTCTGAGAATACGTCGAGTTTGCCTCATCAATCCGTACCGGTCGATGCTGGCACACGGTTGAGCGTTACCTACTCATTTCACGAGTCGATCTGCCCCGTGAGCGATAGGATTCTGGTCGTGCATCATGGGATCCTTCACACGCGAGAGCATTTTCGATCTTTCATCGCCGAACTGAACGCATTGGGTTTTCATGTCGCGATGATTGACCAGCAGTCGGAATCGGCTTCCTTTCGCAACTGGATCGGGCTGGGCTCGTATGCGACGGGGATGGCTGCGGCCTGTCGACGGATCGAAGAGCAGCAGGGAAAGTCGATCGGTGGTTTTATCTACCATTCGATGGGAGCCGCGATTGGGGAGAAGATGCAGGGACGCGCCGAGAACCAGGCGATGCGCCTGCCAACGGTATTCCTAGCACCCATACCTGTGCTGGGAGCCTGGCCGATCTTTACGCGTCTGCTGTTTGCCCGGCCTGGGGATCTGTTGTGGGCCGTCTTGATGCGAAGTGTTCTGTCGTTGGCACAAACAGAGGAAGACGTTCGTAAGCTATTCTTCGATGAGGAGGCACCGCTGGAGCTTGTCCACGCGTGCCAGAAGAACTTGAAGCATTCTCCTTTTTATGCGTACCTGCAATTGACGTTTCGCTTCATTCGAGTCTTTCCTATCCGGCATAACGAACAGAAGAATATGCTGGTTACCAGCGATTCCGACTACATCTTCAATCCGTCTGAGTACCCGCGGACCTTGAAGCTGTATCGAGCCGGTGAACAGCATCCCAATGGGGGCCAATGGCTAACGATGGGCAAGATGCCTGGCGGGCACGATCTCTTCATGGCATACCCGCAAGAGGCCGCCGATTCGATTGCCATGTTCTTCCGCGATGCCTGGGGCTTGCCCGCTCCGTCTGGCAGGCAGACACGGGTTGATCAGCCGCACAAGGGGCTGCCCAAGCCAAATGAGCACGCCGAGAAGCACCAAGCCACTTCGCAGCAAGTCGGTGGCCGTGGCGAGTCTTAGCCGCAGGTCGTACTTTACGGCACAATAAGTATTTGTGATGTTTGCCACGTCCCTCCAACTCTTGCATTGACCCGTGCCTTCATGGCTTTTAAGATCGCTGCATGCCTCTCTGTTAGGGGATATGCAGTCCGCCTTGCCGGTAGGGTGTGTCTTGGCTTCGGTTTGCCCCGGTATGTCATCTTCCTGGACGGTTGGGCAAGCGTTGGCGACCTTGTCTCGTCTCGATGCTGAAGTGATAGAGGGCTTCCCTTCCCTCTGCCGTAGAAAGATTCTTGCGTAGTATGAGCACCTTCTGGCGAAGCAACCAGCGGAAAAAACGTACCGGTCGAGCATCCCAATTGGCAGGATCGTACCTGCATCACGTTCAGCATTTGGAATGTCGCCGCATGCTCTCCGGCGATCCGGTGGTAGAGAATAGTCCACCGACGGTGGGTACGCCGTTGTACGATATGGTCGTCAATTCGAGCTCAATGCCTCGGTTAATCGACTTGCAGCATTTGTTCGTCGATGACGACGATGTGATGATCTCGCTCGATTCGTTTACCAATCCCGACGTCGTCACGCCGTTTGTTTCGGGAGAGCAACTACTGCTTGAGTTCTCTGGGACGCTGGGCACGTCAGTTGTCACGCTGCGCGGGACGGACTCGCTGGGAGAATCTGTCGTCAGCAGTTTTCAGGTGAGCGTCCGCCATGGCAACAGTTCGATCGCGGCGACTGTTTCCGATGTCACATCCATCAAGCCGGTGGGAACGGTAGAGCATGTCTTGTCGCCGCCAGATACCCTGCACGAATGGGAACCGGCTGCGCTGGAGATCTGGTACACCGTCGGCAACGATACACCGGATGAACCGTTTGATTTCGGCATTCGCTTTCAAGCCCTGGACAGCTATTTCGAGCAGCCTACCGCGAACGCCACGCTGGGCAGCGACATGACCATCGAGCACGAAACGCTCTATGGATGGCACTCGACCTTCGCTCAAATCCACGATCTCGATCTGAGTTCTTACCTATTGGGCGATAAGGTACTGATCGCCAGTTTCGTTTATCCGCTGCCTGCCGAGTCGAGCGGCGGGCTTCCCAGCGAACAAAATCCTGAATACGCCGGGCCTCATACCGACCCATTATTTCGTGTCACCGAAGCTGTTTTCATCGGTAGTAAGCTTGCCGTGATTGAGCCCTACGTTGCCAGCCAGATCGCTCCGGTCGTGTTTGATGCCAACGATGATGGACGCGTGGGGCTCGTCGACTTCGCCAGGTTCATTCAGAGTTATGGCAAGAAGAACGATGGGCTTCAATATTCGGTCAATTGGGATGCGATTCAATTCGACTTCAACCGAGACGGTCGAGTCGGACTGGCTGACTTTGTACTGATGCTAGACGCCTACGGCGAGAAGATCGGCAGTGACTTCGGCGTCGATATGCCAGGGCTAACGACTCCGATTTACTCTGCCGATCCAGCAACGGCATTGCCCAGTAGTGTGATCCCGATCACAGGTACGGTGGACCAGGTCGTCGACCCAGTCAATGGAATACTTTACGTCTTGACCAGCAGCGGACACTTGGAGCGATGGGATTACGAGAACCAAACGCTTCTTGATCGCTACGAGGATATCGCCGGATCGCCAAGTGCCCTGGAGATCGTGCCAGGGGGCGAGTTTGCGATCGTTGGAGAAGGAGTCGATGAAGGGCGTCAAGCAATTCTCTGGTTGGTCAATTTAGCCGATGGCACGAAGACACGCTGGGCGTTTAGCTTGGACTCTGGAGAGTTAGGAGTTCAAGACATTGCCATGGCGGCCGATGGCAAAATATTTGTAACGACCAGCGCATATCCAACGCACATTAACCCAATTCGGGTCATCGATTATCAAACGAACTCAACCACTAAGATGATGAGGGTTTTGGCAGAAAGCGGGGTCACTCGTACGTACGATCATTCGCTGATCTTTTTCCAAGAGAGTAATGGAGCTGAGACTTCGTACGACGCGACTTCTAGCAGCTTTGTCCCGATTGTCAGTGATTTTGATAATTTCGACTTCATTCGCACTGACCACATGGCGATAAGTCCGCTGGATGGCAGGTTCTTTATCTACCACGCTCTTCATGCGAGCGATTTACAAAGAGAGCGGATCGGGCGTAGTTATGTTTACGCGCCCATTTTCGACAATCACCGGCCTCTGCTTTATGCGGTGGATGTTGAGACGGATGAAGTTCTGGTGATGAATGGAAATAGCCTCGAAATTCTTCGGCGCATTCCTATCGGGGCAGACGTCACGGTCGATGTGAAAGTGTCGTTGTCCAGTGATTCACGGTACTTGTTTGTTAGCACTGAGACGGATGTTCGTCAGTTGGTAACAACCGTACCGGGAGCGAGCCTGGACGATCTCTTGTCCCCCACCGGTCATATCTTGGAAGGTGCCTCGGAGGATGTGCCACCCTGGATTACGATTCAGTTCGACGAGCCGGTAAAGGGGGTGACGCTCGATGATCTGACGCTTACTCAGAATGGTGGCGATAATCTGATTACCGGCCACGAAAAGTTGTTCACGATCGATGGTGGACGGACATGGATTTTGTTGGGCACCTACGACGCCATGTCCGCTCCGGGCAGCTACGTTCTTCATCTCACCGCAATTGGTGCCAATATTACCGACCGGGGCGGCAATCAGCTTGCCACTGACCTGCACCAGGTCTGGACCCACGCTACCGATTCACCTGGCAATTTGCCATTTTCCTTAGTCGGAGTACGTGATCAGCATTTTGACGAGACCAGTGGAGTCCTCTACATCACAACCGAGGACGGAACGTTGCATCGATGGGATGTGTCCAAGCAAAAGTTCTTGTCGAGCATTAAGAATGTTGCCGCACTTCCGGCGGGACTCGATACCACGCCGGATGGACGTTTTGCCTACGTGGGTGAAGGGCAGATCGGTAATCTTACGGGATTCATCTATAAGATTGATTTAGAAGATGGCAGCAAGACTTCCTATTCATTCGATAACGAACGAGTTGATAAGGGAGTCTTCGACCTGGCCGTTGGTGCTGACGGGCGTGTCGTGTTCACGGTCTATTTTTATGGATCTGGCCTTACGAAAGTGGGCTTCGTTGATAATGGGCTCGTAAGCTTTACACCGAAGTTTCTGGTGGACAACAAGCATCTTGTTACACGTAATCATGATCGTAGTACGATTTACTTTTTCTCAACGGACAAAGGGGCCGCGCCAACCATTACCTACGATGTTGGTCAACGTGTGTTTATTGAAAACCCAAACCACGATTTGGCGATTGGGGAGTCGGCCTACGGTGTTTCCGATCCGACTCGAGACATCTACTACGCGGTCGATTTTGAAACCGACGAAATCGTTGCCTACGACGCGGCTTCGAATTATCCGATTATGAGCTTTGCGATTGGGGAAAACGTCACTCGCGATACTTATAAATCGGAATTTCAAATTGGCATCAATGAAGACGGTAGTCTGATCTTTGTTATTAATGAGCACAGATTGCGACAAGTCCCCATTTCGGTGCCGCTCGGAGATCTCGTGCCTGCGGTCGGTGAGTTTGTAGGCGTGCTTCCCCGCGAACGGTACGACGGCGTCGGTACCGTTTTCGTTGCGTTCAATGAAGTGGTCAGCGGAGTGACTTGGGATGATCTTCGGCTGACGCTGGGCGGTGTGCCAATCGCATTGGATGACTCGGTAAGTATTGCCTCTGCCGACGGCGGCTTAACGTGGAGTATCGATGGACTGGCACGTTTCACCGATGCGGTGGGTGACTACCAACTGCAAATCGTTGCCAGCGGTTCTGACATTTTCGATGAGGCCGGAAATCACCTGTTTTGGGATGTCATTACGGAGTGGAAGGTGATTACGCCTGACATGGGCGGCTTGTATTTGCCATTTACTGACATAGCCGATCACCACTTTGATCCAGCGAGCGGACTGTTCTACCTCACCACCAATGACGGATCGCTGCTGCGCTGGGACCCGGTATCTCAGACGGCACTGGAAACGTTCGTCGACATTGCTGAGAGTCCCCGTGGATTAGATGTCACGTTGGATGGCCAATACGCGTATATCGGTGAGAGGTTCATTCGAGGTAACTCCGGTACCGTCTGGAAAGTCGATCTGACCGACGGGAGCAAGACAGCGATCAGGTACCATTTGGATAGTTCGCTGGAAGAAGGGGTGTACGACGTTGCGATCTCTGCCGACAACCAGGTATTTTTTACCACTACCTTCGCCGGCTCTGGGTGGAATCCACTACGCACGATTGATATTACTACCAATCTGATCACGAAGGTAAAGGATGTTCGGCAGAGTACCAGCATCGACCGAAATGCTGACGGAACGTTGCTTTTCTTTCAGGAGGCGGATAGTTCGGACGGTCCGATTTTCACTTACGACGCAGTAGGCCAAGCCTTCTCTTCTTCGGTGAACACCAACCGGTTTGTAGGTGGGCTTTCCGCAGCGGTGAATCATGATGGAACCCTGATCGCTTTTTTTGATTCGGTTTTGAACGAAAGTGACCTTTCGGTTGTATCGACCGGGGTACCTAATGTCGCAAATCTGGCGTTCGATCCGATTCGTAATATCCTGTACGTCGTTGACTTCCGTTCTCTGGATATCGTCAGCTACGATCCGATTACACTCACAGAGTTCACACGACGACCAATCGGTGAACAGGTGCCGGTCAGTTCCGAATTGTCGGTCAATGGGGATGGCAGTATCGTATTCGTCGTGAATTACTATGGCGTGTGGCAAGTGAACTTTCCCGTACCGGAAGGAGACGCTGTTCCACCTTTCGCCGTCATCGAGGATGTTTTGCCCGTCGAGCGACATGACGAGGTGGAGGCGATCACGGTTCGTTTTGATCAGGTTGTTACCGGTGTCACAGCCGACGACTTCCGGCTCACACGCGACGGTGGAGCAAACTTGCTCACCGGTTCCGAAACGGTTAGCACAACCGACGGCGGACTGACCTGGATTGTGGAAGGCCTCAGCGGAGTGACTGGCAGCATCGGTACATACGAGTTCATGCTCGTTGCCGAAGGGGCGGGAATCGAGAATCTCTCGGCGTACCCATTCATTTGGGATGTGGCCATAACTTGGGAAACCATTGACCCAAATATAAGTGGGTTCTTACTGCAGTTTACTGATATTCAAGATCAGATGGTCGACCCGGTTTCTGGAATCCTCTACGTGACCACGCTGGATGGTTCCTTGCACCTGTGGGACGCCCAGGCAAATAAGCGACTAGGTAGCTTTGAAAACGTAGCTCAGCGTCCTAGTGGTCTCGATACGTCCCCTGATGGTGCGTTCGTTTATGTCGGAGACGCACTAACGGAGTTAGGCCAAGGCTTTGTTTGGAAGATCGATCTCGCTGACGGGTCCAGGACGCGGTTTGCCTACGATTTAGGTTCCAGTGGAAGGGGCGTATTCAGCTTATCGGTTGCGATGAATGGAGATGTATTCTTCACGACACTGGGTAGCACTGGGGCGGCCATATATGAGATTGATTTCGCCACTGGTGAAATAATCAACCATCAGCGTGCCTACCGTGAAACCGAGATTGTTCGAAGTGCGGATCGAAGTGTACTGCTTTTCGGTGAAGATCGAAACAGTTCCGATAAGGTATTCACGTACGATGCCACGACCGAGGAATTCTCTAGTAACCTGACGGCAAATGCTAACGGAGGCGGAAAACCGGCCGCCGTCAACCGTGACGGAACCATCGCGGCCTTTCAGTTCGAGATACGTTCGGGGCTCGATTTCGCGTTTGACGGGGTGATTCGACTGGAGAACCAAGCCGGTTATGTTTTCGACCCCACACAGGATATTCTGTATGTCGCCGACGTACGCAACGACGTGATCGTTGCCTTTGATCCAATCAATCGAGTGGCAATGGGCACGTATCCAATCGGAGAAAACCTGTCCGGCTATGTCGATTTATCGATTTCAAGGGATGGCTCAGTCGTTTTTGTAACAACTGAGGAGGGTATTCGCGGAGTTCCTGTTGCCGTGCCGGTGGCATCTGCGATTACAAATAGTGCATTAGAAGGCGAGCCCGTCCGCATTGCTGCCTCATATGAGTCGTCGTTTCTGCAAACGCAAATTCCCATCGTATCGGGCTGGGCATCCTCGACAGCGGAGCAGGCATTAAGCCGCTTGATATTGCCGGTAGGCCCCCTGCCCTATGGCATTACTGAAGACGACTGGCAGCGTCAGTTGGGTGATCTCAATGAGACATCGATGCCTACAGACGTCGACGAGGACCAATACGCATGTGACGTCGATGACCTGTTCGACGAACGAGAAGATTCCGAACTGGAACTGCTGCTCGACTAATAACGCAGGCCCACACCCACATTGGTGAAGAAGTTGGGCGATTGGTCGTTGAGGCCCCAGCCGACGCGGACGCCGATTTCGAAGTCGGGGTTAATCAAGTAGTGCACGCCGGGGCTGATGAAGTGTTGCGTACTTTCCTGTTCGCGCCCTTCAGTGAAGATACCAAAGTATTCGACGTGCCCTTTCCATCGCTCGCAGAAAGGGACTTTGAGGACCGTCGAGGGGGCCCAAACGTTGAAGTGGTCGTGTTCTTCGCTACTGGTACTGTAACGGATGGCCGAGTCCCAGACCCAGTTGTTGGCCAGCTTCCAGCCGCCGACATAAGCCATCGAAACATTGCTGTCATTCGCTTCGCCGCTGGTTGGGGTAAAGCCCTGGACAATCAACGAACCCTCAGGCGTCCAGCCGCACTGCTCGGTCAGAAGGAACTTGGCCCCGTAAAGCAACTTGCTTTCTCGCTCGAGTTCGCCACCGTCGTCAAACTGATCAGGAACGTTACCCGAAATCGGATTGCCGGCTCCCCCGACTTCGTAGTTCCAACCCAGGCGTAGTTCGATGTTTTCGGAAATGCCGTAACGCGTGATGATTTCGGGGTAGCTGTGGGTCTCGGGGACGCCACGGTTATCGACAATCGAATAGGCCGATTCAAAGACGAAACGCCCTGTTCCCACGACCGATGTGGATGGGGTGAACGAGTCGCGATCGGTTTCGATCTCGTCCTCTTCCCCTTCATCCTCGAATTCAAATTCTTCGAAGGCGTCTTCGGCGATGCTTTCCATGGGGAACTGCGCATGGCCAACGCGAGGAGCAACCACGACGATTGCCACGAAGGTCCAGAGTATCCACAAACGAGCCATGGGTGTTAGTCCTGCACAAGCCGAAATCACGCTAAGGGCCCCCACGAAAGTGCCCCTTTATCTGAAATCGACTGTCCGAAGACTACCGATGAATCGTTCTCGGGCGACTGGCAAATTTGTCGCAATCGAAGCAACCAGGAATGCCGTGCTAGCTCCAGCCTTCCAGGTGGCCGGTACTATCGCCAAAGCTTTCGGCTTCCACTCCCATGTGACGCAGCAGCGAGACGTACATGTTGCACAGCGGCGTCTCTTTCGGGGCGGAAATGCGGCGGTTGGTTTTGAAACTGCCGCCCCCCTTGCCTGCCAGGATCAGCGGAAGGTCCTTTTCCGTATGGGAATTGCCATCTTTGATACTCGAGCCGTACATCACCAGGCTATTGTCCAGCAGCGACCGGCCTCCTTCGTCGAGGCTGCGCATTTTATCGATCAGGTAGGCATACTGGGTCAGGTGCCACAGCACGATCTTCTCGTATTGCTCCCGTTCTTTCTGCTCGTTGCGATGGTGCGACAGACCGTGGAACGACCCTCGCACGCCGTCGAGGAAGCTGAAATTACGGCCGGTTTGGGCGTTGCCAAGCATGAACGTCGAGATACGCGTGGTATCGGTCCAGAAAGCCAGGACCATGATATCGAGCATCAGACGTACGTGTTCTTCGTGGCTCTCCGGGATGCCTGGCCCGGGACGTGGCAGGTCGAAACGTCCCTCGTTGATCCAGCGCTTCTGGGGTTTGAGCGAACCCTCGATACGTTTCTCGACACTGCGCACCGATTCGAGGTATTCATCCAGCTTCGCGCGGTCCCCTTCTCCGACTTTGCCGCGAAGCGATTTGGCGTCTTCCATCACCAGGTCCAGCACGCTCGCATCGTCGCGCGCGAGTGAGTCGGCCACGGCCTTTTGATTAGGATTAAATCCAGAGACAACCGGGCCAGCCGTGGTCGTGCGGAACAAACGATCGAACGCCAGACGCGGGACGATCTCTTTCGGAACCGGCGTATGAGGATCTCGCCAGGCAATGTGCGAACCATAGATGCGGGTAAAACCACCCCCGACGTTATCGACGCCCGTGTAAGCGGCATCGACCCCCAGTTCCAACGAAGGAAGCGGCGTCCGATCGCCAATCTTGCTGGCCAGAACCTGGTCGACCGAGATCCCCCCGGTGTTAATGTCGCGCCCGGAAGTGCGTTCGACGAACCCGCCTGAGAGCCACGCCGGTACCTTGGGCCAATGACCGTTACGACCGACCGTGTTCTTGTGCCACAGGTTCTCCAGCAGCGTGATCTCTTCTTTGACATCCTTCAGCGGCTGCAGCATGGGGGTCAGCTCGAAGCTGCCGTCTTCCGTTGCGGGCGGGTTCCACTGGTCGCTGCGAACCCCGTTGGGAACGAAGAGAAATGCCACGCGTTTGGGCGGCTCGCTCAGAGTTTCCGCTCCGAAGCTACGATGGCTCATCGATTCGAGCCAAGGAAGGGCTAATGCCGCGCCGGTACCCTTGAGCAGCGTCCGTCTTGAAATGGGCTGAGGCATCTTTGTCTCCTTCGTCGGGCAGTGTCGTATGGGGGAACTTAGTGGGCTTCGGGGGCAGGTGTTGGGGCAAGTTGGCGATAACCGAACGGCGTGCTGATCACAATTTCTTCGATCAACGTTTGAAAGCGGTAGTCATGCTCTTCGAGCGAAGTGACCAGCGATTCAATCGTACAGCTATCAGGGTCTTCCAGGCTTCGTCCTAAAGCATAACCTAAGACTTTTCGGCTGAAATGACGAGCGAATTCCTGCTTTCTTTCCAGCAGAATCTTCTTCAGTTCCGCTGGGCCGGCAAACTTCTCTCCGGAGGGGAGAGTCCCCGTGGCATCGAGCGGCTTGCCGTTCTCGGTCTTGTCGCGCCAACGGCCCAGTAAATCGTAATTATCCAGGCCGAAACCGATCGGGTCGATCAAGTCGTGACAGGCCGCACAGGAAGGGTTGTCGCGATGCTTTTCCAATTTCTCGCGGAAGGTCTTGGGGTCTTTCTCGTTCACCTTTTTCGGCAATGCAGGAACGTCTGCCGGCGGACTAGGGACTGGGGTTCCCAAGAGCGTTTCCAGGACCCATGCACCGCGTAAGACTGGGCTTGAACGCTGCGGGTAAGAGGTCACCATGTGGACGCCGCCTAGACCCAATAGGCCACCGCGCTGGCCGTTGGTGACTTCCACCTTGCGAAGCTCACGACCTTTGACCACAGGAAGATCGTAATGCTTGGCCAAGCGATCGTTGAGGAAGCTGTAGTCACAGTCGAGAAAGTCGAGGATCGAGCGGTTTTCCCGGGCAATGTAAGTGGTCAGTTGAATGGCTTCTTCACGAAAGTCGGCTGCCAACTCGCTGGAGTAGATGTCGCGGTATTCGCCGTTGATCGGAGAGACGCTCCCCCCGACTTCCTTCGTGCCCAGCCACTGCCCCGTGAACGTATTGAAGAAGATGTCAGCCTTGGGGTCCTTGATCATCCGCTGCACTTCCGCCTTGAGAACGTGCGTCTGGTGCAGCTTTCCTTCTTTGGCCAGGTCAAACAAACGCTGGTCCGGCATGCTCGACCACAGGAAGTAGGAAAGCCGCGTAGCGAGTTCGTAGTCGTCGATGCGTTGAAGTTCGGCCGAGGTAGGAGTGCCTTCGATGCGGAACAGGAAGTGAGGTGAAACCAGAATGCCCTTGAGAGCCAGTTTGACGCATTCCTCGTACGGATCTTTTCGGCTCACCGCTCGGTCGTACAACGCGAAGAATGGCTTCAGCTCTTCATCCGTCACGGGGCGACGAAACGCCTTGGCAGCGAAGCTATGGATCAACTGGGTGGCTGCGGCTCGGTCTTGGGCGTACTTGCCCTCTTGGGCCTGAAAGATTCGGTCGTGAAACTTCTGGGCATCGGCCGGACGTTTGATGCCCAGTTCTTTGACCTTCAAGCGAAGCAGTTCGATGCCAGGCTGTTCTTGGGGATTGTGAATCGCGATGGCATGAAAGCCACGATTCAAGCGGACCGTGGTGCTGAACGATTGCTCTTCGTACTTCGAGTCGAGCTTGAATCGATCGGCCGGCAGGCCATCCAGTTTCAAGACGAGCTTCAGGTCTTGCTTCGCGGTGTTACGGATGTCGATCGCGACTTCGTAATCGCCGCTCACATAAATCACGGTGCCAGCGGTCAAGTCTTGTCCTGGCTGTAGCTGGCGAGCACCATTGGACTGCGCACCGTCGGTAGGAATGAGTCGATCGCCGGAGAATTCTTCCCGCAAAGCTGGGGTGGCGATCGCGGCGTCGAGGATCTCTTGCGCCGCTTCGACGTACCGTTCCATCAACATTGGCGGAAGAAAGAGGGTCTCACCGTTGTTGTTGAAACCTTCGCCCCCACCACCATCGGTCGGAAAGGTCTCGTGATAGCCAAGCTCTGGACCGACCAGGTCGCGAATGGTGTTTTCGTACTCTAAACGATTCAGGCGGCGCGTCGTCACGTTGCCGGCATAGGAGCCCAGTTCGCAAGCGGTAGCTCGTAAGTAGTCGTCAATCCACTGGGCCAGTTCCAGACGTTCGTGTTCGCTGGGCTGATCTTCGTCTGGCGGAGGCATCGTGCGGTTACGAAGCTGCGCGGCGGTGCTTCCCCAGATGCCACGCAGGTGCTGAATATCAGCCGCCGTCTTGGCTTGGAGAAACTTGATGTGATTGTCCGCGTCTTCCGGGTCATGGCACGCAGCACAGTACGTTTCGAGAGCCGGTCGAATCTTCTTCTCGAAGTGGTCTGGGGATTCCGGCTCCAATGCCCAGCAGATACCAGGGAGCAGGACCAGCAGATGGCCTACAGCCACGAGAAGACCTTTTCGCGCAAGTGCGAAGTCGAAGCGCATAGAAACAGCAGGTGGGAAAAAGGAAGGGTTCGGAGGCAGGTGCTATCACTTAATCATAACGGCGATCGTCGTTCGGTTTAAGTTCGAAATCGGTCTCAACCCCGTGACCAAACGTGTCACGAACCTTCGCTATCTTGTGCAGATGGGATGAAGCCCAAATGAGAGGTTGATAAAGTCCAAAAATTTTTGGTTCGGCTTGCTGTGTTTGTCTCTGCAGGCACAAGATCTAGTGCTGTCGCGAGGCTGAAATGTCTAAGTGTCGTGTTTTCAGGCACTTGGAGTGCAAGAATCCGCCCTTGTAGCATCGTCCCCTCGTCGTAGATAGCACTAATTTGCTAGCGACTTGTGTGTGGAAAGATATGTCGGATGTTGGCCTTACCTATTGGCTAGCAACGATTTAGAGCATGTGAAGATAATGTGGTTGACGCGATCTGCTACCACGATATATTGGGCTCCCGTCACTGAGAATGATTCAATTCGCCCCCAACATCTGGCGATAACTCATTTTTAGCGACCCAGGATATTGTGCCTTGGCTAGCCAGCGATACAATATCTTGTAGTGGTGCCCACGAGGTAGCGCGGCATATAGCAGCCAAGCTGAGCGGGTGGCAGTTCCCCTATTGTTAGGGGATGAGAAGATTAGGAGTCTCAAGTTCTCGTCTGAACATTGTCATGGACGACCAGGCAAAACCTACACGGCTTGCTTGCGCTTGATGCTGTCAATTTTCGAACGTTGTCACCCACAGGAGTGAGGTCATACAAGGTTTGTTTTCAAGGCTGAATTAAGGCGACGGCAATGGAATCAAAGAAGAACCCGGCCGGCATGAAACCGGCTGGTAATCAGCAACCTGTAGGAGACGATGTCATGACGACAGTGACGACCCAGGTATCTTTGGACGTCCGCAAGCGGGATGGCCGAATTACTTCCTTCGAATCGGCCCGCGTCGAACAAGCGATCGAACGTGCCTTCCGTGCGGAAATTGGGATCGCCGATGGCCAGCCCATCGAAGCGGCTTTGCAGCAGCAGATCTCGGAAATCACGACGAACGTGGTCAACCAGATCGAGAATCGTCCGTTCAGCCGCGATGGCGTGGACGTGGAAACGATTCAGGACGCCGTCGAAATTCAGTTGATGCGTCACGGGCACTTCTCGGTTGCCCGCCGCTACATCCTTTATCGTGAACAGCATGCCAAGCTGCGTGCTCTGCGTGCTGCCGAATCGGATGGTTCGCTGCAAGCTCCACGTATTCACGTGAAGATGGAAACCGGCGAGAAGCAGCCGTTCGACGCGACTCGCATGCGTCGCCGGATCTACTCGGCCGTGCGTGGCTTGGAGCAAAACTGCTCGGCCGAAGAACTGGTCGAAGAGACCTACCGCACGCTGTACGACGGCATCACGCCCCAAGAAATCTACCGAGCCATGATCCTGGCTTCGCGTAGCCGCATCGAACGCGACCCAGATTACGATACCGTCGCGGCTCGCCTGATGCTGATGGTGATCTACAACGAAGCGTTGGGTCATATTCACCCGAACGAAGATCTGGCCGAAGTTTGCCAGCGTCAGTTCGAGGACTACATCAACGTTGGTATCGAAGCCAAGCGTCTGTCGGAAAAGCTGCGTGAGTTCGACCTGACCAAGATCGCCGCCGCTTTACGTCCTGAACGTGACGCTGCGTTCCCCTACCTCGGTTTGCAGACGATTTACGATCGTTACCTGCTGCACGTCGAAGGTCGCCGCATCGAAACGCCTCAGTACTTCTGGATGCGTGTCGCGATGGGCCTGGCCTGGAACGAAACCGACAAAGAAGCTCGGGCCATCGAGTTCTACAACATCCTGTCGACCTTCCGCTTCACTTCGGCCACGCCAACGCTGTTCAATGCCGGCACGCTGCATCCACAGCTGAGCTCGTGCTACTTGAGCACCGTCATGGACGACCTCGAGCACATCTTCAAGGTCGTGGGCGATAACGCCATGCTCAGCAAGTGGGCCGGCGGTTTGGGCAACGACTGGTCGAACATTCGTGCCACCAACGCCCACATCAAGGGGACCAACGGCCAAAGCCAGGGCGTCATCCCGTTCCTGAAGGTCGTCAACGACACCGCGATCGCCGTCAACCAAGGTGGTAAGCGGAAAGGTGCCGTTTGTTCGTACCTCGAATCGTGGCACTTGGACATCGAGGAATTCCTCGACCTGCGTAAGAACACCGGTGACGATCGTCGTCGTACGCACGACATGCACACCGCCAACTGGATTCCCGACTTGTTCATGAAACGAGTTCGCGAAAACGGCCAGTGGACGCTGTTCAGCCCAGACGAAGTCCCCGATCTGCACGATCTGTACGGCAAGAAGTTCCAGGAACGCTACGAGCACTACGAAGAGCTCGCCGACCAGGGCAAGATGCGGATGTTCCGTCGCATCAACGCTTTGGAACTGTGGCGTAAGATGCTGACTCGCTTGTTCGAGACCGGCCACCCTTGGATCACCTGGAAAGATCCGTCGAACGTTCGTTCCCCTCAAGACCACGTGGGTGTGGTTCACAGCAGCAACCTCTGCACCGAGATTCTGCTGAACACCTCGAAGCAGGAAACGGCCGTTTGTAACCTGGGCAGCATCAACATGGTCGCCCACGTGAAAGATGGCAAGCTCGACCATGAAAAGCTGCGTGAAACGGTCACCACCGCGGTCCGCATGCTCGACAACGTGATCGACATCAACTACTACCCAACCGACGAAGCGGGCAACTCGAACCGCAAGCATCGTCCGGTGGGCCTGGGCCTGATGGGCTTCCAAGATGCCTTGTACGCTTTGGGTGTTGGCTACGCCAGCGAAGAAGCGGTCGAGTTCGCCGACGAGAGCATGGAAGCTATTTCGTACTACGCCTTGCTCGCTTCCAGCAGCCTGGCCGAAGAACGTGGCACCTACCAGACCTACCAGGGCTCGAAGTGGGATCGCGGCATCCTGCCGATCGATTCGATGGAAATCCTAGAGCAGGAACGTGGCCTGCCGATCGACATCGATCGCAGCTCGAAGCTCGACTGGCAAGTCGTTCGCGACGCGATCGCCAAGCACGGTATGCGTAACAGCAACGTGATGGCCATCGCTCCGACGGCAACCATTTCCACCATCATCGGTGTCGCTCAATCGATCGAACCGACCTACAAGAACCTGTTCGTGAAGAGCAATCTTTCCGGCGAGTTCCCCCAGATCAACCGCCGCATGGTGCAAGATCTGAAGGACCTGGGCTTGTGGGATTCCGACATGATCGAATCGCTGAAGTACTACGACGGTGGTTTGCTCGAAATCGATCGCATTCCCGACGACATCAAGCAGAAGTACCTGACCGCATTCGAGGTCGCTCCGCAGTGGCTGATCGAATGTGCTGCTCGCCGCCAGAAGTGGCTGGACATGGGGCAATCGCTCAACTTGTACATGTCCGAACCAAGCGGCAAAAAGCTGCACGAAATGTACTTCCTGGCTTGGAACAAGGGGCTCAAGACGACCTACTACCTGCGAACGCTCAGTGCGACCCAGGTCGAAAAGTCGACCGTCGACGTCAACAAGTTCGGTATTCAGCCACGCTGGATGAAGAACCAGAGTGCTTCGGCCAACATCAAGGTCGATCGCGACAAGGCGGCCCAGTCCACCGAGCTGGATCAGCTTCCCGAACAACAACCGGAAGCCAAGGTCTGCAATCTGGACGGCGACTGCGAATCGTGCCAATAAGCACGCGTTGTCCCGGCCTGCCGGATTGCGGTGAGGCACCCGTTGAACATGCGTCGGCCCAGTGGCCTTTGCGGCCGACGCCCTTGCAAGAAGCAATTTACCTGCACAACTTTCCCTTCGGAGAAACACGATGTCTACTCCAAGCCTCGGCTTCGATACCGAAATGACTGGAACGCAGCGCGTTAACGCGAGTGAAAAGCGTCTGATCAACGCCCACCAGGTTGACGTGAACCAGCTGATGCCGCTGAAGTATCACTGGGCCTGGGAACATTACCTCAACGGTTGCGCCAATCACTGGATGCCAACCGAAGTTCCCATGACCAAGGACATTGAAACCTGGCGCAGCGACAAGCTGACCGAAGATGAACGCAAGGTCATCATGCGGAACCTCGGTTTCTTCTCGACCGCGGAAAGCCTGGTTGGTAACAACCTGGTGCTGGCTATCTTCAAGCACGTGACCAACGCCGAAGCCCGCCAGTACCTTCTGCGTCAGGCCTTTGAAGAAGCGATCCATTCGCACACGTTCCTATACGTGGTGGAAAGCCTGGGCCTGAACGAAGGCGAAGTCTTCAACATGTATCACGAAGTCCCCGCGATCACCAAGAAGGACGAGTTCGAGATGAACTTGACCCGCGAAGTGCTCGACCCGGACTTCAAGACCGACACGTACGAAGGAATTCAAACCTTCCTGAAGAACCTGATCGGCTACTACATCATCATGGAAGGCATCTTCTTCTACACCGGTTTCGTGATGGTGCTGTCGTTCCATCGCCGCAACCTGATGACCGGGATTGGCGAGCAGTTCCAGTACATCCTGCGTGATGAAACGGTTCACTTGAACTTCGGTATCGACCTGATCAACGGTATTAAAGAAGAGAACCCCGACGTCTGGACCGAAGAATTCCAGCAGTCGATCATCGACCTGATTCACGAAGCGGTCGAACTGGAAATCGCTTATGCTTCCGACTGCCTGCCTAACGGCATCCTCGGTCTGAATCGTGAATTGTTCCGCGATTACGTGCATCACATTGCCGATCGCCGCTTGGAACGTATTGGCCTGCCAAAGCAGTTCAACCAGGCCAACAACCCGTTCCCCTGGATGAGCGAAACGATGGACCTCGCCAAAGAAAAGAACTTCTTTGAAACGCGAGTTACCGAATACCAAAGCTCCAGCGGTCTCAACTGGGACTAGTCGGGGCTTTCTCGATCAAGGATTGTGTCTTGTAAAGGACTACGAAGGCGGGCTACCCTGGTGTAGCTCGCCTTTTTTCATGCGTCTCATCCAACTAGAATTCTCCCCATGCAGAATTTCAGGCTCGTGCTCGCCGCATTGGGCGGACGGATTGTTTTGTCTGGCCTCAAGGTAATCGTCATCGAATACGACATGAATGATAGCCACGACGTGTCGAAAGCGATCGGAAGTATTGGTTCGCGATGAAAACGGCTATCATCGGCTGGGGTTCCTTGCTGTGGGACGACCGGCCCCAATTCGATCAGCACCACGGCGCGTGGTATTTCGATGGCCCTCTGCTGCAGTTGGAGTTCTCGCGTATCTCCATCAGTCGCCAGCGGGCACTCACGCTCGTGCTGGAAGAAGAGCACGGAGCCCAGTGCCGCGTCGCCTATACGATTAGTAAGCGAGAGACCCCTGCCCTGGCGATCCAGGATCTGCAGATCCGCGAAAACGCCACGCTCGCCGAAGTGGGCGTCTACCAGCCGCATGCTATTGCCAACGATCCTTCATTACCATCTATCCCGCCAGCGATTGTCGAATGGGCCGACCAAACCGACTTCGATGCCGTTATCTGGACTGCCCTTCCCAACAACTTCCGCGACCTGAATGAACGGGGAGAAAACTTTTCCCCTGCATCGGCCATCGCCCACATCGAGTCGCTGTGCGAAGTAGGAAAATGGAAAGCGGTCGAGTACGTCCACCGTGCGCCCGAGTTCATCCGCACACCACTACGCAGCGAACTGGAATCGCTCGATTGGTTTGCCCAAATGTGGAAAGATTCGCAGGATTTACCGAAATTGTAATGGTCTGGTATGGTCCGTCTGCCTTGTCAAAGGGTGCTCTCCCCGAAGCGTTAAGTGATGCCTCGTCCGCTGAGTAAATTCGCCGTTCGCTCGTTGATGTTGCTACTTATGCTTGGCGCAATGGTGCTTTGCTTCTTGCTCGTTTTCGTCTTCCCTATCGTGCGGCAACACACGATCGCAGACCATCTAAATTCGCATGGGGTTAAGGTCGAATGGGAAACAAGCGGTTCACCCTGGGTTGAGAAGTACCTGGGAAGTTATTGGAGTACGGAAGTCGTGTCCGTCAGGGTGCGCGGCAAGGAGAATACTCAGGAATGGGTATCGTGGCTGCCAGGGCTACGGTCACTGCGGCAATTAACCATCGTGGGAAGCCGCTTGAAAGATGACGACCTGCGGTACGTTGCCGGACTCACCCAGTTGGAATGTCTGGATATCCAGGAAAATGCCATCACCGACAAAGGCCTGGCCTACCTGAAGAGTTTGCACAACTTGCAGACGCTCATTCATAGCGAGCCAGTCGGTAGGGACGGCATCGACATACTGGCGGCGTTGCCCTCTCTCAAAATGGAGTATCTGAAGGTCAACCAGGTTGCGGCTCACGATTTGAAGAGGTTCAAGCAACTTTCCGAGATTCGCCAACTCGACATCAGCCATCCGGTCGGCGACGACTGGGCGACGGCGATGGCTGTCTGCACGAATCTCCAAGCGTTGGATCTGACAGACGCGTCCCTTAGCGACCAGCAACTGATTGCCATCGTTCAGGCAAATCCCCTAACGATGCTTTACTTGACGGACGTTCCTGTCGGGGAGTCCATTTTGCCATTTTTGCATGGCAGGACGGAATTGACGCGGTTGGGACTCATGCGAACCGGTGTTTCGTACGAGAAGATGCTCGAACATCTTGGCACGAAGGCCGGTTACATTCTGCTGTCCGACAATGCGATCATGTTGTTGGACTATGGTGAAACGGGACGACAACTACATTGGGAAGGTGAACTGCCGATCGAAAAGATCGGTGCTCTTGAGTATTGCCAAGAATGCATTCATCTTCGTGTGCAAGGAGAAAGCTACCAGGGTTGCGATCTCAGTTTCCTGTGTGAAATGCCTTTGCTGGAAGGCGTGACTTTCGGGTTTCCATTGACCGATGAAGACTTGAAGGCCATTTCGCGAGCCTCGAAGTTGAAAGACATTCAACTCACTGGCCCACAGCAAGTAACCCCCCAAGGCATCGCCTATTTAAGGAATCTTCCGCAGTTAGAGTCCATGGACCTGTACGATGCAGGGCTCACCGATGCTCATTTCAAGGGCATTGGTGAGATACGTACCCTCAATCGTTTTTCTGTTTTCGTCAGTAAGATCACCAGCAATGGCATGGCACATCTTTGCCAGCTTCAGAGCCTAGAACGCTTGAGTCTCTATGATTGTGAGTCCCTTGATGATGCCGCGCTGCCGCATATCGCCAAGCTAAATTCGCTGTCCGGTTTGCAATTCAAGAACGTGCCGATTACGGACCAAGGGCTACCGTGTTTGTATGGCATGCCCAATCTGATTTACGTCAGTTTGGACGAAACAAACTGCACTGCGGAGGGTGAACAGGCATTGGATAAAATGCTCCCCTCGTACATTCATGAAGGAGATCCCTACTTTTTCGAGCCCTAGCTGGCCCCGCCATTTCGCCGCGGGGCAAATGATTATCATCAAGACAAACGATGGCGGCCCATTGGATGAATTGATCTTGGCAATCGAGCGGACGCGGAATCGTCAGATGACCTTGTTCGTGAGTAAACCAATACAGTAAGAGTTGAATACGAAGAGTTATCCGGTTCCATTCCCTGCGTCTTCATTCCCTAGGTACCCCATGCGTCCCGAAATGATCCAAGCCTTGCAGGAAGGTGTTTACCCAGTGACCACGCGAATCGCGATCGGGCGGTTTCCGGCTCCTGGGCGATGTGTTTACCTGTTGGAAAAAGGGTACACCCATATCCTTAACGTGAGTGATGCCCCGAGCCTGGCCTCGACGCGCAACTCAGGCTTCGCCGAAGTGAAGGATCTGCGGATTGATGACTTCATGCGGATTCCTACGCAGGACGCCTTGGACGCGGTCGGTTCGCTGTATGGCATGCTGAATGTGCCTGGTTCGCTGGTCTATCTCCACTGCATTGCCGGGCAGATGCGCAGTCCGACGATTCTGTGGTTGTACCTGGTGGGGCTAGGCATGAATGAAGATGCCGCGCGGCAGATGATTGTCGAGCACTGCCCCGATGCCCACCCTGGCAGCGCGACTCTGATCGACGCCAAGCTGATCGCCAGCGTCCAAGAGTGGGGGCAGAAACTGGGCTATATCGATCGTGCGTCGCTGATGATGCCAGCACTGTCGTAGCGGGCCGGTCGCTGAAAGCTTTGCGTGATCTTATTCGGTCTGCTAGGTTCAAGGGAAACCACTCCTCTCCCCTTCTGCGAGCTTTGCGTCATGCCTCGCTTTCTTCGCCAGTTCGGACTGCGTTCGCTGCTGATCTTCTGCACGCTGGCAGCTGGTTGCTTTGGCTTGTGGCGGTGGCACATGACCTGGGTCGACGAGCAACACGAAGTTGCCGCCCAGATTGCCGAGGCCCGAGGGGATGTTCGCTGGGGAACGTGGGGGCCCGGCTGGGTGCATCAACTATTTGGCAGCTATTACTTCTCGAATATCGTCGCCGTCGACTGGCACCACAAGCGTATCAAAGACGAGCACCTGCAACTATTGCGTCAGACGCCCACCCTGGAAGAACTATACATCCCCGGCACGCGAGTTACCGACGAGGGCATGGCGGTGCTGGAGGACTTGCCCAAGATTCGCAAGCTCGCGCTGTGGAGCACCCGCCTGACCAATGAGACCCTCAAGCGAGTCGGCAAGCTGAAGCAACTGGAAGTACTCGATATTCATCGAACCAAGATGAACGAAGAGGGGCTGGTTCACCTGCGAAACCATCCTCGTCTACAGATCTTGCGATACGACTTGGCGTTGACCGACGTCGGTATCAGCCACCTGGCTTCGATCCCCAACGTGTCGGTCGAAGTCCTGTTCGCCAAAGAGCTGAGTTTTGAAAGCTTTCCCCTTTTGCGTGATAAGCTCCGCTTCAATCGACTCTATCTCTTTCGCCCGAGCTACCACCAGTGGGCAAGCTACTTGCTCGGCCATCCCACGCTGGTCGAGCTTGAGGTTCGAGAAGCACTGATGACCGACGCCGAATTGCAGGCCCTGATTGCGACCAATTCCCTGGAAAGCATCGAGCTTAACGACGTGCCGGTGGGGAACAGCGCGATCGCGAATGCGCCGTTCGCAACGCGTCTGAAATCGCTACAGCTTTATGGGACGAACGTGACACCGGAAGGACTACTGTTGACCTATGGGCAGTACCCCAGAAACATCGTCGTCCTCAAAAACTGGATTCGCCTCAGCAATGCCGCGAACGGCCAGAGGGTCGACTGGATGGGGACGCTGACAGCGCAGGAGCTAGAGAATCTCAAGTATTGCCGCAATGCGACCTCGCTCCATTTTGAAACCGACCAGCTTGCCGGCATCAACTTCCAGTGGCTATCGCGTCTGGAAAAACTGACGTCTTTGCGGGTCGACTATTTCGGCAACGACCAACTGCTGCAAAGCATCGCGTCGCTTGAAGGATTAGAACGGCTCGACCTGGCAGGCACAAAGCAAGTCACCGCGGAAGGGTTGAAATCTATCGTTTCGCTCGATCAACTCAAGGTCTTGAGCTTACGAAGTGCCGATGTCTCTGACGACATGTTGGAGGTCATCGGCCAAATGAAACCGCTGGTACAACTGAATATTGCCGGCTCAGCCGTTACCGATCAAGGAATACGCCATCTTGCCGGACTGCAGAACCTGGTTGTGCTGCACATCTCGAATTGCAAAAGCCTTACCGACGAATCGCTCAAGTCGGTTGGTGAACTCAAGAAGTTACAGTATCTGTACGCCCAAGGAACGCAGTTCACCGACGAAGGCCTGCAGTACTTACATGAAATGCCCCGCCTGACGAATGTGAGTTTGTACGGCTCGAAACATACCAGGCACGGCATTCAGTTGCTGCGCGATGCGCTTCCGCTGAAGGGCATCAACATTTACTAGCCGCCTGGCTTTTGTCGCAGAAACGCGCTTCCGTGGAATCCCCTAGACCGGCTGAATGGGAAGCGAGAAGCACCACGCAGGATGATTCCACCAGGGCGATTTGCCTTCGTCCAGCTTCAATGGTGAGAAAGTCCGAACCGTCAATGTGACGCCATCGGGCTCGAAGGTGAGCAGCCGCATCCAGCCATCGCCGCCGTTTCCTTTTTCGGCGGAGCCACCACCCAGCCCTTGGGCATTGAACAGCATCTGATGCACCGGCATGCCTGCCGCGTTAGGATCGGTGCGGCGACCAACGTGGCTTCCCATTTCATGCCCGTTAAGAACCAGCTGAAACTGCGGGGCGTCATGAACGAGCCCTTGCCACAGGTCTTCCCCGTCGTGCGTATCGCCGTCGCGCCCGGTCGGGTAGGTGTGGGGGTTGCCACTTCGCTTGCGGTTGCCGTCTTGCCCGTCCCGCTGCGACTCTGGCGTCACGAAGTCGTGTACCAGCAGGATTCCGGTATGCTGCCGATAGCGTTCTTGCCCTACCAATTGCTTGGCCCAGGCAACCGCCTCGCGGCGCGGTCCCCATTCCAAAGCCACGATCAGCAGCTTGCGACCATCCGGCACGCGCACTTCGTAGGCGGCATTCTCCAGCGTTGGTTTGCCGGTGGCGTTTTTGCCGGCTTCGATCAGAATACCACCCCCCTGCCCGTCCGAGACCAGCTTGTTGTCGGTCATCCCGAAGTAATCGTTGACCTGCGTCTCGCGCGTTTCGGCATTGCGGATGCCGTAGTCGTGATTGCCGGTGGCGAAGACGATCGGCACGTTTCCTTCCAGCCGGCCGAGGGCTCGCTTCGCGCTTTCCCACTGCGACTGCGAGTGTTGATCACCCCAGCCGCGGCCACCCCCTTCGGCGATATTGTTCTGCTCGACGAAGTCCCCTTCGTGCATCACCAGGCCAATCCGCCAGGCATCCTGCTGCTCGAGCACCCACTGGCACATTCGCTCGAAGTTCTTCTGATTCTTACCGTACTTGGCGTAGTTCTGCGTATCGGGAAAGAGGGCGATCGTCCACCCTTCGAGAATTCCACGAGACGGATCCTCCGGCAGGTGAATCGGCCGCGGTGTTTCTGCCGCCGAAAGAGACGAAGCCATTCCCAACAGCGGCAGCGATGCCAGGCCACGGTTGAACGCACGACGCGAGAGAGAAGCGTAGGTTGAGCGAGAATGGGTCATGGATGCTCTCAGCCAGGCAGGAAGGGGAAGGAAACGGCAGGGCTTGCGCGGAAATGTATTTTCTCCCGCGAGCGTCAGGTCTGCAATCCGATTTCGCGAATGGTGGAAAATGAAATTGATATCACGTTCTACATTGCTACATTGTGAGAACCTGCCTTTTTGATTCCCCCGCCGACCAGAAAACGGAAATCACTATGCCTCGCTACGCCACGCATCTACTGCTTTGCCTGCTTATGGGTCTTGTTGCCGCTGCATCGTCAGCAACGGCCGCGGAAAAACAGCTTCTGGCCGGCGCGGCAACCAGCAACATCACGCCTCCGTTGGGGGAATTGATTGTCGGTGGCTGGCAGCCGATCCCGGCCAGGCACATTCACGACGAATTGCATGCCCGCTGCATTGTGCTCGACGACGGCACCACCCGCTTGGCGATTGTCCTGTGCGACAATGTCGGCATTCCGGAAGAAATATTCGACGCGGCCAAGGAACTGGTGGAAGAAGCGACCGGGATTCCGGCCGCGAATCAATTGATGGCCGCTACGCATACCCACTCGGCGACCACGGCCCGCGGCAAGTCGAAGCTGATCAAGGAAAGTGAGCTCTCGTCGTATCAAACGTTTTTGATCCAACGGATTGCCGACGGTGTGCAGTGTGCTGTGAATCAATTAGAGCCAGCCCAAATTGGTTGGGGCCGCACCGAAGAACCGAGCGAGGTCTTCAATCGCCGCTGGTTCATGACCGATGCCGCGCATCTGACCAATCCGTTTGGCGGTGTCGATCGCGTGCGGATGAACCCGCCTCGCGCAAACAGTTCGCTCGATCGCCCGGCCGGACCGGTCGATCCCGAAGTCTGCTTTGTTTCCATTCAAAGTAAGGAAGGACGCCCGATCGCGCTGCTGGCCAACTACTCGTTGCATTACGTCGGCGGCGTTCGTAGTGGAGACGTGTCCGCCGATTACTTCGGTTACTTCGCCAAGTACATCGAAGAGAAGCTCAACGCCACCGATCAGCAGCCGGCGTTCGTGGGTATTCTTTCCAACGGAACCAGCGGCGACGTGAACAACATCAACTTCACCGAGACCAACCCCAAGCGTTACGCCTCGTACGAGAAGATGCAGGAAGTCGCCCAGAAGGTGGCCAGCAAAGTGGCCGATGCCCACGCCAAGGTTGAGTTTCAAGAGTGGGTTCCCCTGGCCGCTGCTTACACGAAACTACCCCTGCAAGCACGCAAGCCGACGCCTGAGATGCTGAAGCATTTCGAGGAACTGGAATCGCGCGAGAAGGATGGTTCCCCCATCCACAGCCGCGAAAAGATTTACGCCGACCGCATTGCCAGGCTCAAGGATGCCCCGGACGTGGTCGACGTTCCGCTGCAGGTTCTGAGGATCGGAAACTTGGGGATCACGGCCATTCCTTTCGAGACATTCACCGAAACAGGCCTCGAGATTAAAGATCGCAGCCCGTTTATGGAAGCCTTCACGATCGAGCTGGCCAACGGGTCGTTCGGCTATCTCCCCACGCCCGAGCAGCACCGCCTGGGCGGCTACGAAACATGGCTGGGAACCAACTTCGTGGAAGAAAAAGCGAGCACAAAGATTGTCGAATCTTTAATGAAGCTGTCTAATTCTCTTCAGGAGCAGGCCAAGTAAATTCGTCGAGGCGACTGAAAGAGGCATCTTCGTTATGCCGGAGTTCTTGATCGTATTGCATCGTAAAGTGCCCGGCATTCCCGAAGAGGTGCCAGGCACGGAAATCGCTAAGTCCGAGATCTTTCTCGCCCGACTTGCACGCAAGCTGGGGGTTGTCTCGCTCAACGATTTCAAAAGCCAGTCCCCGGCAGTGACCGATGCGTTGGCCCAGATCAACGGCCTCGATCTGTCCGACGTCAAGCTCGATAAAGAAACGTGGTACGCGCCTGCTCAAGGACTGCAAACAGTCTCGGCCCTGCGAGACCATCTCAGGTCGCATCCCGCCGCGATCCCCAACACCAACCAGGTGCTGGAGGAACTCGACCTGTGGAACCATGTTCTGACCATGGCCACGAAGGAAGGCGTCCCCTGGCATTTGCTGGTGTCTATCTAGTAGGTCCCCGCGCGTGTCGCGGGGTGTGAAGCGTCTACCAGCCAATCCACTAGGGTCGCTTCAGAGGAATCTTGCCCATCAGATCAGAAACGATGACAACGCAGCCTGTGATGGCCATCAAGAAGGTGCCGACACCAAACACGCCAAGCATTGCCATGAAGAATAACTCGGGATAATACCCCAATCGCGAGACCACGAAACAGGCCATCGAGAGTATCGTCAAAACAAGCGGAAATGTCAGGAGCCAGTACGAGCGTGTGCCCCAGAGATCCCAAGCCAGATGACCGTCTCTGGCCAGGCTTACCAGTGCCATATAGGCCATCAACAGTGGGATGATGACACCCATGACTAACGTGAGAAGCCACGGGGCACCAACCAAATACACGAATGGTCCGATCGGCAGCGTACAGACGAAAGCAAAGCTAGGCGTCATTGGCTTCATGGCTAAACTTTCCCAAACGAAGAACTCACCCGTTCATCGTACACCCGTAGGGCCCGCTTGTCGCGGGTCGTGAATCCTTATACCGGCGAAACCAGCCAGGCAGTCCCGGCGATCAGTGCCAGCGCGGTCGCTGCCCACCAGGCAGCTTTCGAGTTGATCGGCGAATCCTCCTTCATCAGTTCCACCGGCGAGCCTAACTGGTGCCAAAGCCAGAAGCCGCTGGGAATCGCAAGCAGGCCAAACAGCCACATCGTCCACACAGGCGAACCAGTACGCAGAATCTCTTTGCAGTCGCCGACTTGTTCCAGTGAGCCAATCCCCAGGTAAGCTCCGTTGGCAATCAAACAGAAGCCCGCGAAGAACTGCAGCAGCCCTTTGGGCCAGACCCAACTGCGCGGGATCACGCTCCAGATCAGCAGTGGAAACAATGCCCCGAAGATCGGCCCTAACCACACAACCAGCGCCGGGTAAGGATTCGGCGAGACATCCGTTCGTGAAATAGCCACCGGGCTCAGAACGACCTTCGTCACGCTTCCGCCGCTGGCGATCGCTGCCGCGATGTGCCCCAGTTCGTGTACGGCCATCATCCCCAGCCAGCACACCCCAAGCCAGGCCAGGCAAAACAGCAGGACGAACAGCAGACGCATGAAAAAGGCTTTCCAAATATCGATTGACGGCTGCGTCTATGATAATGTGAAGAGCAACTCTCTTCCCCACTTGCGCCGAGAAACTTTATGAACCGTCTTCTCTCGCTGATACTGCTTCTATTGATGGGTGCGACCACCAACGCTCAAGAGACGTTCAAGCTACCCAAACGCTGGACGTACAGTGCTCCACTGATCGCTCCGGAAGTTCGCGAGAACGCCCCGAGCCATGCCCAGAAAGACCCGACGGTGGTCTATTTCGACGGCAAGTGGCACGTCTTCATGACGGCCAAATTGGAAGGGCGTTCGGTCATCGAGTACTGCTCGTTCGCCGATTGGAACGACGCCGATAAGTCTGCCCGCACTATTTTGCCGGTCTGCGAAAGTGACTACTACTGCGCTCCGCAGGTCTTCTACTTCACGCCGCATAAGAAGTGGTACCTCATCTACCAGGTGGGCATGCCGGGGCAAAAGAAGATGATGGTGGCCTACTCCACCACCGAAGACATCGCCGATCCCAATAGCTGGACCAAGGCCGCGCCCATTTGGGATGGCGGCCCGAATGATCCGCGGCCACAAGGGGGACTCGACTTCTGGATCATCTGCGACGATACCCACGCCTATCTTTTCTACACCACCCTCAACGGCAAGATGTGGCGATCACAGGCCCCGATCGAGCAGTTCCCCCACGGTTTCGAACACTGCGAGGTCGCCCTTGAGGACAAGATCTTCGAGGCCAGTCACACCTACCGCGTGCAGGGGCAAAACAAGTACCTGACCCTGATCGAGGAAAACGGCCGCCGTTATTTCAAAGCGTACGTGGCCGATCGCCTGGATGGCAAGTGGACGCCCCTTGCCGCGACCGCCAGCAATCCGTTTGCAGCGTACTCGAACATTAAGCCTGCCGAAGGTGTCGAACCATGGACCGACAACGTCAGCCATGGCGAACTGATCCGTGCCGGGCACGACCAGACGCTGACCATCGATCCGGCCGATATGCGGTTCATCTTTCAAGGGACGTGGGACAAAGACAAGCAAGGCAAAGCGTACGGCAAGTTCTTATGGCGGATCGGCATGCTGACGCCCATTTGGGAGCAGGCAGGTCCCAAGTGATGACCTCGGATTGCGGCCGATTCGCGTTATAATAGCGGCACGTTGATTTCGTGACTGAGCTTTCGTGATTGCCTATGTCCAGCCGCCGCACCCTGAGTTTACCGATTACGATCGCCGTGATCATGATCGTGCTGTTGATTGCACTGATCGTGGGCTGGGTGTTGATCACGGTTTGGGGGGCGACCGAGAACGAACAGGCCGCCCCCCTGTACTGGATCTTTCTGCCGATCGGGGCGACCTTTCTGGCCGCGATTTTGGCAGGCGTGATCTTCTACATGGTGCTGTCGATCAAGGCGATCAATCTCAGCCAGCGGCAGGCCAACTTTATCGATAGTGTCACGCACGAACTGAAAAGCCCGATCGCTTCGCTCAAGCTCTATTTGCAAACGCTTAACCGCCGTTCGATACCGCCCGAAAAGGTAGGTGCGTTCTACGAGACGATGCTCGAAGATATCGAGCGGCTGGATCACCTGATCAATCACCTGCTGGAAGCCGGTCGGTTGGATCGGCGGCGGGAAGATGCCGAAGAAGGGGACGTCCGGCTCGATAAGGTGTTGGCCGGTTGTGCCCAGTACGTCGCCCTGCTGTATCGTTTGCCGCCAGATACCATCAAGGTGAAGTCGGTCCCCTGCACCGTTCGCGGGCTGCATGGCGATATCGAAATTATCTTCCGCAACTTAATTGACAACGCCGTGAAATATTCCGGCAAAGATCCCGAAGTAAAAATACTTCTCCGCGTAAAATACAACGACGAAGCGGTCATTGAAGTAACCGACAACGGGCCGGGGATTCCTTTGTCGCAGCGGCGGAAGATCTTCGGCCGCTTCGTGCGACTCGGCCTGGAGCTACAGCGCGAGAAGCCTGGCACCGGGCTGGGTTTGTACCTGGTGCGAACGCTCGTCCGTCGCATGAAGGGGGACGTCCGCGTTAAGGATCCACCGAAGGGAACCGGTACCGTGTTTGTCGTCACACTTCCGGGGGCCAAGACCTTAGAAGAAGCCAAAGCCCCTGAACCTGTGCCGGCGTAAGCCCCTCCTGACCAACGTGCCGCTTAACGTCTTTACCACCTTAACCATGTCATGACGATGAAATCGAACGCCGACACGCACATTCTGGTGGTAGAAGATGAAGAGCATCTGGCCATCGGCATACGCTATAACCTGGAAGCGGAAGGATACCAGGTCTCGGTTGCGGAAGATGGCCGCACGGCGCTACGGATCGTGGAAGAAAACCCGGGTCGCGTCGACCTGGTGATCCTCGACCTGATGCTGCCAGGCATGAGTGGTTACGCCGTCTGCGAAACGCTGCGAAGTAACGGCGAGGATATGCCGATCCTCATTCTCAGTGCTCGCACGCTTTCCGAAGATCGTACCCGCGGGTTCGATGTCGGGGCCGATCAGTACATGATGAAACCGTTCGACTTGGACGAGTTTCTCAGCCGCGTGAAGAACCTCTTGTCGCTACGCAGGCGACGACAACCGCAAAACGATGTCCAGGAAGAACTCGTCCATCAGTTCAGCTTTGGCGACGTCGAGATCGACTTCGACAGCTTCCAGGCATTCGTCAGCGGCAAACCGATTCGTCTGACGCAGTTGGAATCGAAGCTGCTGCACTACTTCGTCAGCCACCCCAACCGCATCATCCCCAAGGGAGAACTGCTGCGAGAAGTGTGGGAGATGCCGGCGAACGTCTCGACCCGCGCGCCCGATCAGTTCATTGCCCGGCTGCGGAAGATGTTCGAGAAAGACAAGTCGAAGCCCAAACACTTCATTACCATCCGCGACGCCGGTTATCAGTTCATTCCCGATGGAGAAGTGACCAAGCCGGAAGAAGAGAAGAAGCCATCTTCCGACGAATCGGAGTCGCCGGAAGAGTAACGAAAAAAGGCCATGCGGTTTGCATGGCCTTCTTTTTGAATTCTATCGACTGACGATTCTGGCGGTTAAACCTTGATCGTGCCGTCTTTGGTCTTTTGCTTGTAGTCGACCACGTCCCAGACCAGGCCGCACGTCTTAAGGACGCGGATAACGTTCCAGGTCAGGTCGAATTCCCACCACTTGTGACCATGCACGGCCATGCGTGGGTAAGCGTGGTGATTGTTGTGCCAACCTTCACCGAAGGCCAACAAACCGACCCACCACAAATTGGTGCTCTTGTCGGTCGTTTCGTAGTTGCGGTAGCCCCACATGTGCGTTGCCGAGTTGACGAACCAGGTCACGTGCAGCAGCACCGTCAATCGCAGGAACATCCCCCATACGACCATCGAGATGCCGGTGTACCAGCCGCCGATCGCGTAGCCCAAAGCCAGCAGACCGAAGCCGAGTGCCAGGTGCCAGAAGATGAACGTCTTGTGCAAAAACCACAGCACCTTGTCTTTACGCAGGTCGGGTCCCCAACGCATGTGCAGTTCGTCCTTTTCAGGACCGGTATGATGCGGGAACAGCCAGATGATGTGGGCCCACAGTCCACCATCCAGCGGCGAGTGCGGGTCGTCTTCCTGATCGCTATGAGCGTGATGCTTACGGTGGGTCGAAACCCAGTCGATGGCCGAGCCTTCGCCAGAGAGTTGACCGATGAACGCCAAGGTCCACTTCACTGGCTTGGTGGTCTTGAAGCCGGCATGGGTCAGGTAACGGTGGAAGCCCAGCGTCACGCCGATGCAGCCGGTCAAGTAGAACAACACCACGGCGGCAATCAGGCCGCTCCAGGTGAAACAGAACGGTGCCGCCAAGGCACCCAGGTGAATCAAACCAATCCAGCCAATAATCGGCCAGGCACCACCGTGGCGGAAACGCTGAGCGTACGGCTTTGAATGGCGAGGCTTGTTGGGATCGGATTTCTTATTCTTGCTAGGTCGCTCTTTCGTGAGATTGCTCTCACCGAGTAGCGAATTCGTTTCGTTTTCGGTGACGATCGACATGGATAGGTCCTTACTTTCGATCCATTCGGGGGAGAGGTCCAAGTCGCGATTCTTTGGCAATGGCTCAAGGGTCGCGGGATTGAGAAGAATTGTAAGAGGAATCGTCGCCACGAGGGTAAATGGCGTGTCGAAGCTGTGTAATAGTTATGTAAATGCTGGCGAGAACTAGGGTTACCGCCTCGGCTCTCCTAGGAAAACACCCCGGTTAGGTGGGGCGATCTCCGCTGATTAGGTCAAATGGGACGCTAGCAGGAATTGGCAAGTTCAAGAAACAACGCGAGGGTGACCCACTGGGGTACCCTCGGCGTGATGGAATCTCGGCGAAATACGAAGTCTGGGCTTACTCCGGCTTCTCTTCCTTCTTCGCTTCTTCCTTCGGCGCTTCGGTCTTGGGGGCTTCTGCCTCGGCCGTTGCTTCGCTTTCCTTCGCGGGAGCGGCGGTGATCTTTTCGTTCGACCAGTCGGCACGCCAGCGGACCATTTCGGTGTCTTCCGGCACGAAGGTCGGTTCGATCGGCTGAATCTCGCGGACCCACATGTTACGGAAGCGGACCGGGTTGCCGTGGAACTGCAGACTGATGCTTTCGGCATCCTTGTGGCGATCGTAGGCCGGCGGCTTGTGCCAGTTGGTGCTGCCGCGGATCGGGTAGCTGTTTTGCACCACCACGCCGTTATGAATCACCGTGATGCGAGCCGGAGCGACGACGTCTCCCTTTTCGTTGCGGACAGGCTTGGTGAAGACGATGTCGTACGTGTTCCACTGGCCTGGCTTCTTCATCGCGTTGACCATCGGCGGCGACTGCTTGTAAACGGCACCCGCCTGGCCATCGAAGTACGTTTCGTTCTCGTACGAATCGAGCACCTGGATCTCGTAGTGATTCATCAGAAACACGCCGCTGTTGCCGCGTCCCTGGCCGGTTCCTTTAACGACATCCGGGGAGGCCCATTCCATGTGTAGTTGGATGTCACCGAACTTTTGTTTGGTGCTGATGCCCCCCTTGGCAGCCGTGGCGACACCGTCTTCAAACTTCCACTTTTCGCCACCTTCCCAGGCCGACATGCCATCAGCACCGATCAGTACGATCGCATCCGACGGGGCGTCCGAAGGCTTCTCGCCGGGGGTGATCACCTTCGGCTCGGGCCATTCGATACCGCTTTTGAACTCTTGGCCGCAGGCAACCGAAGCCACTGCCAGGCAACAAAACAGGGAAAGAAAACTACGCATCGACATCAGATGTCCTCTTCGGGGTGGGTGTTTTTTGCAACAATACAAAGATAGGGATGGCTGCGGATGTGGGTCCTTATTCTAACTTGCCCCGTTTTGAAAAACGATAGGCTGGCCATTGGGCCTCAATTTCCCCTGGATAAAGCATGCTGAAAGAGATTAGCTGCCCCGATTGTCACTGGCACCGATTGGTCGGAACGGCCGAGAAACTCCGCCTATTGCACCAGGTGGGGATGCTCCGCCGCGAAGAAAACCCCGATCAGGCGATCATCGAAGAGCTTTTCCAACGCAGCAGCCGCAAGCTGACCTGCGGCGAGTGTGGCCGGGTTGGCCTACGGATTGATTTCCCTCGCGACGAAGAGGAAGACTGGGGAGATGGCCGCGTCTGCGAGCAATGTCGCAAGACGATTCCGGCCGAACGGCTCGAGATCTTCCCCGATACCAAGATCTGCGTCGCCTGCCAGCAAAAGGATGACGACGGCCACGACGATACCCAGCCCGATTTTTGTCCTCGGTGCGGAGAGATTATGATATCTGGCACCTCCCGCGGCGGCGGACTGACCCGCTATCGTTTGCGCTGCCCTCGTTGCGGCTGACCTACCTACTGCACTTACTTTCCTGAGAAGATCGAATGTCGCGTCTCCTGTTTGTTGTTTTCGCCATCTCGCTGGCCGGCTGTTTCGTCAAACCACCCAGCCAAGAGGCTCAGCGGGCCGAGCCATCGTTCGAGCGGCAATTGCTGGACGTCTCGTCGGCGGCCACCGATAGCATTCACGTCACCACTTCCGCCGTGCCGCTGCAGCAACTACAGCACCTCAGTCAGGCTACCGACTTGCGTGAGCTTCGTCTCGATCAAACCCCGGTGACCGATGCCGAAGCGGAAGTCATCGCCGCCATCCCCACGCTCACCATTGTGAACCTGCCGGCCAGTGAGTTGACCGACGAAGGTCTCGCGAAGATCGCGGCGCTGCCCAAGCTGGAACTGCTGCGAGTTGGCTCGCCCAATATCACCGACGCCGGCATCGCCAAGGTAAGCGAGAGTCCTTCGATATTGTACCTGCATCTGCTCAACAGCCCGGTTACCGATGGCGCAGTTGACGCGATCGCCGGTATGGAAAAGCTCGAATCGTTCTACGCCGACGGCACGAAGCTGACCGACGACGGCATGTCGAAGCTGGTCAAAGCACGCCCCAAGCTGCATATCCATTTCAACGACATCCACCCGTCCGGCAGCCAGGCGGGCCATTCGCACGATCACGACGATCATGGCCACGACCACGATCACTCGCACGGCGATCACGATCACCAGCATTAGTCCTTAGGCGACTTGATTTTCGTGCTGCGGCTTGCGATAAACGATCCAACCGCACGAAACTCCTCCCCACGAACCTTCGCTCGAAGTGATGAACTATGGCCCGCGACTGGTCTGAACTGCATGAACTCGCCACCGATTTGTTTGCCTGGCCCACCGATGCCGCAGGCTGGGAGCAATATCGGCTTACGCCGGAGCAAGTCGAATTCTTTAACGAACAAGGCTACCTGCCCGGCGTGAAGATCTTGGACGACCAACAAATCGAAACGCTCCGCAGCGAACTGGCCGAGTTCTTCGAAGCCGATCATCCCGGGCACGAGCTGTGGTACGAATACCACACCAACGAATCGACCACGCCTGAAACGGTCCTGTTTCATGCCCTGGGTGCCTGGCGTTTGCGACCGGCATTCCACGATATTCTGTGGGCCCCGGGCTTTGTGATGGCGGCCAGTCAACTGCTGGGCGGCCCGGTTCGTTTCTGGCACGATCAGTTGTTCTGCAAGCCGGCCAGACATGGGGGCGTGGTGGCCTGGCATCAAGATTATTCGTATTGGACACGTACCAAGCCGATCGCGCACTTGACCTGCTGGATCGGGCTGGACGATGCCACCAACGACAACGGCTGCGTGCAGTACATCCCTGGCAGTCACAAGTGGGACCTCCTGCCGATCACCGGCCTGGCTGGCAATATGGAAGCCATCCGCGAGGTACTGACCGACGATCAGTGGGAACAGTTTCAGCATCCGGTGGGTGCCGAGCTGAAAGCAGGCGAAGCGACGTTCCATCATCCGTTGATGGTGCATGGCTCGTTTGAAAATCGCATCGATCGCCCGCGCCGCGCGACGGTGATCAATGCATTCCGCGATGGTGTCGTCAGCGATAAAAACGAAGAACTGCTGACCGGTGTTCCCCCAATTGCGCAAGGTCAGAAGATGGAAGGCCAGTTCTTTCCGCTGCTGTTCGACCCGGCCTCGATAGTCTAATTGCGAAAAATTCTTGTCATTTTCCCCGATCGTTCCTACGATACCAGTGGCTTCTTCTGGAAGAGCTTTTCGTTGGCTGATCGTGTGCATTGAACGTCTCGGGAGTCGTGGTATGGGGCATAATCCCCGTCGAATGGTATCTGTCTGGTTGTCGACTGCTCTCGTTCTCGCTGTCGGCCTGACATGGTCGGCTGGCCGTGCCCCTGCTGCGGAAGCGCAAGAGGTGATCGATCAACTGCTGCGCGAAGGTTGGCAGGTCGGTCCCGATGGAATGGCCGCTGCCCGCGAAGGAACCGCGGCGGCGCGTCGGCTTCAAAATGCCGATGCGATGTATGCCGCCGGTCTGGCACTGTTGCGACATCATCAGTACGACGAGGCGGCCGAAGTCTTTCAGGCCGCGATCGAGGTCGATCCGAAGCACTATCCCAGCTGGCGAGCCCTTATCTGGATTCGCACGCTGCAAGATAAATTCGACGCGGCGCTGGTTCAGGTGCAGCGTCTGTCGAAGCAACTTCCCCCCAACGAACTGGCCGCCGCCGAGGAAGCGAACGTGCTGGAAACGGTTCGCCTGTTGGGGCGGTTGTTCGGCTTCTACGAAGGCCCTCGCTCTGGTGACGTTTCCGCGGCGCTGGTTACGCGGGCCCGCGATGCCATTCGCCCTGCCCTGGTGGGGCAGCGTCAGACTGAGTTCGACAACAACTATCAAGACGTCGCCACGCTGTTCACTTCATCGTCAACCGACCAGCAAGATGCCAAGGACGACGCCAAGCTGAAAGAGCAAATGGAGAAGCAAAACAACCAGCAGCAACTGGAGATCCGCCGCAAGCAGATCCAGGTCGATCAGCAACAGGCCACCGATCAGATCGATAAGCTTCGCAGCGAATGGACGCAGGAAGAACAGCGCTTTGCCCAGTTGGAAGTCCCGCTGAACATCTCTATATCGCAGCTCGAGTCGCAGCAGAATGTCATTCGCCGAGAATTGGCGATCTTGATCGACGACGTCTTTCGCTTGACTGAAGAGCGGCGTCAGACGAACGACCCGGTACGGAAGGACCGATTAGATCGCGAGATCTTCCGGCTTGAACGATTGATCAACGACTACGAACGGGACCTGGCCCTGGTCCAGGCCGAAGGACGTCGATTGGTAGCCAGTCGTGATGTTCTGCGAACAAGTCGCTTGCAAACGCAGCAGCGGTTCGAGGCCGAGATCAAGCAGCATGCCGATCGAAAGCAAGACTTGGAACGAGCCGAGAAACGACTCACGCTAGAGACACGCCGCAATAACCGACCAGCCACCGGTAATTCAGCCAAGGTGCGTGTTCTGTCGGCGAAAACATCCAGTATTCGCACCTACTACGACTTCCCCTTGGAAGTCGAACGGCTGACCTTGCTAGGACGTTAGAGCGAAACGCCAGCCGTTTCCAGTTGCAAGGCCGCTTGTTCTACGTCGTAGATGCGCCGCAAGACGTGGTCTTCGGTAATCACGCCGAAGTATTCTTCCTCGCGCGGGCAGACCATCACGGCATTGATCTGCTGCTCGTACATCATCGTAGCGGCCAGGCCCAGGTTGCACGTCCGCTTCAGGCAACTGGTCGTCTTCACCAGGTCGATGGCGATACCGGTGTCTCCCAGTTGCCCATCGTAGAGTGTGCGTGCCATCTGACGGCAGCAGTGCCGGCGAAGATCGCGGGCCGTGATGACCCCCAGCGGGCTTTGCCCCTGAGCGACCATCACGTACGAGAGCCCTTTTTCGATAAACAACTTGCGTACGTCTTCGACGGACGTATCGATTTCGACCAGCAGTGGTTCACTGTCGTAGACCTCTTTTATGGCAACATCACCGACCATATGCGAGCTGTAAGCGAACTCGCGAATGAAGTCGGTCGTCGTTATCATTCCCCACAGGGCACCCTCTTTGGTGACCGGCAAGCAGTGAACGCCTTGCTCGAGGATCTGGTTCAAAGCCTCGCGAGGGCACGCCAGGTGATCGATCGTTTTTACGCGCCGTTTCATAAAACTACCGATACGTACCTGGTAGTTCTTACGGCATTGTTCGACCGAAGTGTTGGCAATGTAGCGCTCGGTCGCGGCGCGGACGATATCTTGATCCGAGATCATACCGATAACGTGCTGCTGTTCATCGACAACCGGCCAATGGTGAAAGCCGGTCGTGTAGAGCCGCTCGAGTAGCTCATCGAGTGTGTCGTCTTCATGAACGCTGATTGGATTAAACGTAACGAGCGTTTCCAATCCGCGTGTCAAAAACGATGGACTGACGATCATGTCAAAACTGTCCCAAAAGGTAAGCGATTGCGTAGGTCCTTTACCTAACGAAGCTTACTGCTTTACCCGTGGTTAAACCGGCATCGTGTAGGGCAGTTCATGGCAAATATGGGGGGAGATGCGTCGCCTGGTAACGGTTGTAGCGAACCTGTGGCCCTCGCCCAGGGGATTCGTTGCGGTTGCCCGTGAGATGTGGCAAGTCCCAAGAATTGGGGGGCACGTGATATCTAATCGTACCCTACAAGCACGGGCAAGAAAGACGTTTCGGCAGCTTACTGTAGATGTAGAGTCCACAGTAAGCTGCCGAAAACGATTGATTCGATTGTTAATTATCTACCCGCAAGAATTCCGCGTAGATAACGTGCGGCTTACTTCTTCGCGTCGAGCAGGCCGCGGTTCTTCAACCACAGGTAAGCCAGGTTGCCCCATTCGCCGGTGCCGGGGGTCGACTTGGCCAGACCCAGGCCGTGGCGACCTTTTTCAAACACATGCATCTCGGCCGGGACTTTGTTCTTAATTAAAGCCATGTAGAAGACCACGCTGTTCGCCGGAGGGACGGCGGTATCTTCGGTGGTATGAAACAGGAACGTCGGCGGCGTATCGGAAGTGACCTGCAGTTCGCTCGACATCGATTGAACCAACTCTTTGTCGGCGTCTTTTCCCAGCAGGTTATTTTGCGAGCCCTTGTGGGTGTATGGCTGATCGAATGCGATCACCGGGTAACACAGAATGGCGAAATCGGGACGGCTGCTGACGCGGTCGATCGGATCGGTTGCTTCAGGATTGCCGGCATCGAAGTGAGTGATCGCCGACGAAGCCAGGTGACCGCCAGCCGAGAAGCCTTGGATTCCCACTCGGTTTGGATCGACACCATATTCTTCAGCCCGAGCACGCACCGTGCGGATCGCTCGCTGGGCGTCTTGCAGTGGAATGGGGTGCTTGTAGCCGCGACCGGCATGGCGATATTCCAACATGAACGCGGCCACGCCCCGTTCGTTCCAGAAGTTGGCGATATCGAACCCTTCGTGGCTGGTGGCCAGGCCGCCGTAGCCGCCGCCAGGACAAACGACGATGGCGCAGCCGGTATTGATCTCGGATGCCGGCAGGAAGACGGTCAGCGTGGGAATATCTTTTTCTTCGGTTCCGTTGGCACCGGGGGCACCATCTTTCCAGAGCGGTCCTTTCTTACCTTCGCCCGCCCAAACGGCCGTGCACGAGAGAAGCAGAACAAGACAGCACAGCGCAAGATTCTTCAGCATGATGGTCTCCACAGGGTGAAATCGGTGAGAGTGGGGCCGAGTTTGGCAGGTTTGGCGGATAAGCGGGATGTAATTCGCCACCGCTCATGGTAATTTATATTACACCGAAACAATAGTTTCGCTTGATGGCCTGTCCGATATCCTACCCCCTATCCTTCCCCTACCAAAGGACTTCCTGTGCGAAAAAGTCTGCTTGCCGTAACCTCTGTGGTGCTCGCATTGGTCACCGTCTCGTCCGCCTACACGTTCTATCGCCTGGCCGGAACCGGCGAGAAAATGACCTCCGCGGCCGGTGCCCTGGTCGAGTCGCTCGATGCCGAGCAAAAGAAGGTCATGCTGTACCCCTACGATAGCGAGCAGCGCCTCGGCTGGCACTTCATCCCCAAAGACGAGCGTAAAGGCTTGCAGATGAAGAACATGACCGAAGACCAGCGCAAGCTGACCCACGCTCTGCTGCAGGTCGCACTCAGCGAAGCGGGTTACACCAAGACCACCAAGATCATCTCGCTGGAAGCCCTGCTGAAGCACATTCAGACGAAGGGCCCAATCCGTGACACCCAGCGTTACTACGTGACCATCTTCGGCGAGCCCACCGGCAACAACCGCTGGGGCCTGAGCTTCGAGGGGCATCACCTCTCGCTCAACTTCGTCGTCGAAGGAGACAAAGTCGTTTCCTCCACGCCGCAGTTCTTCGCCACCAATCCGGCCCAGGTCAAAGAGCAAGTTCTCGACGGTTACCCCAAGGGAATGGAAGTGCTGAAGGACGAAGAGCAACTCGCATTCCTGCTGGTGAACTCGCTGGCGAAAGAACAGCTTGAAAAGGCGGTCATCGCCGAGAAGTGCCCCTCCGAGATCCGCAACGCCGGCGAACCGCACCCACCGCAAACCGCCGCCGAAGGGATCGCCTGGAGCGACCTCAACGCCGACCAGAAGGCCACGCTGAAGACCCTGATCAACACCTACATCTCGGCCATGCCGCAGGATGTCGCTGCCAAGCGTTACGCCGATCTGGAAGCAGCCGGCTGGGACGGCATTCACTTTGCCTGGGCTGGCGGTTTTAAGGGGGGCGTGCCTCACTACTACCGCGTGCAGGGCGAAACGTTTCTGATTGAATTCGTCAACGCTCAGCCGGACGTCTCTGGCAACCCGGCCAATCATATTCACTGCGTATGGCGTGACATGCGTGGCGACTTCGCTTTGTCGGCGAAGTAACGCGTACGTGGTCATTCCATCCTAACGGAATTGATGATGGAAAGTTTGTGTGTCTTTTGCGGGTCGGCATCGGGAAGCCGGCCTGCCTATGCCCAGGCAGCCCAGCAGCTAGGCCACTTGATGGCCGAGCACAAGATTCAGCTCGTCTATGGCGGCGGCAAAGTCGGCATGATGGGTGCGCTGGCCGATGCGGTTCTCGCAGCCGGCGGCCAGGTGATCGGCGTGATCCCCGGGGCACTGGTCGAACGCGAACTGGCCCACCACGGCTGCACCGACCTGATCGTCGTCGACTCGATGCATCAGCGCAAAGCCAAGATGTCGGACCTCTCCGATGGCTTCCTCGCCTTACCAGGCGGATACGGCACGCTGGAGGAACTATTCGAGGTCATCACGTGGGCCCAACTCGGCTTCCACCACAAGCCGTGCGGTCTGTTGAACATCGAAGGCTTCTTCGATCCGCTGCTGGCGATGCTCGACCAGGCCACCGACCAGCAGTTCATGTCCACCGACTGCCGCGGCCTGCTGCTGACCTCGGACGATCCCGCCGAGGCCTTACAGCAACTCATCGCCGCCCACCCGCACGAACAACCGCGGTGGATTGATCGGTCGGAGACGTGAGGATGGCGCCAACCGTCTACGTAATCGCAGGCCCCAACGGAGCCGGCAAGACAACGTTCGCCTCGAAGTTCCTGCCTGACTTCGTCCACTGCAAAGAGTTCCTCAACGCCGACCTGATCGCCGCCGGTCTTTCACCGTTCGATCCGGAATCGCAGAGTGTGGCGGCAGGGAAGATCATGCTTCAACGGATGGATGAGCTGACGCAGAAGAGAGAAAGTTTCAGCTTCGAGAGCACCCTCTCTGGGCGTGGCTATATTAAGAAGTTTGATTCTCTCCGAGAGCGGGGCTATGAAATCGAAATCTTCTTTCTATGGCTGCCCCATGTAGAGAATGCCGTGATTCGTGTTGCTAACCGAGTGCGGCAAGGCGGACATAATATCCCAGAACAGGTGATTCGGAGAAGGTATAATTCAGGAGCAAGGAACTTTTGGAATACGTATCGCCATTCCGTTGATCGATGGCATTTGTATGATGGTTCTTGTACGCCGCCATCTTACCTCGCCAAATCTGCTCCTGGACATTTAACGGTGCTTGACGACGTTTCCTACAAGCAGTTCACATCATTCGCAGAGAATCTTCATGATTGAAAAGATGAATGACATCTCGGACAAAGCCGACGCTGCGTTCCGTGCTGCAATGGTTACCGTTATTGAAACGTGTCAACGTACGAAGACACCGCTGCTTGCAAAATTCGATGGTGAAATGCGCGAGATCCCGCACGATCAAATCGAAAAGTACATCGACGTAGAAGCCCTGCGAAAGCAAGTGGAACAAGAACGCCCCAATAGTTAACGCACCAGCGTCAAACCGGTCGGCAGACTCTCGCCAAAGATCTGCGACTGTTCTTCCTCATCCAACTGCCCCCCTTCCCGCACGATGCGGACCCAGTGCTCGGTTGCTTGCTGCTTTTCAAGCCATGCGGCGGCCTCGTCGCGGGCATCTTCGGCCAGGTCGCGGTAGCGGTCGTCGGTGCGGCGGGCTAGTTGCATCACCGCCAGTAGGTCGGCGCGGTCGGTCGTCTTTTGGGTGGTGATCGCTTTCAGCCACTGGGCGGCAATCTCTTTGGGAACCAGCGTATTGAGCGGCCCGTACACCGGCGTTCGTGTGCCGAGCCGGCCGATCGTCCAGGCCATCGCTCCCCGCGCCGGCTCCAGTTTCTTCTTCCCCAGCAAATCGACCAGCATGCGGCCGATCTCGGTTTTCTCTTGGGCTCCCAGCAGTTCCAGGCTCCCCAAAAGTCGCCACACTTCGATTGCTTGTTGTGGGGTGAACGTCGCTGCGGCCGTCCCTCCGCCGCCACCGCTGGTCATGCGCTTGTGCATCACACGCGTCGCGACCAGAAGGGGTTCGGCGATGGCCAACTGCTGCCCTCGATTGAGCCCGCCCGCGATTCGCCGCCAGAGAATCAGCGACTGGTTGCGACAGTTATCGTCGTTGTGAATAACTTTGCCCTGCAGCAGCTTCCACGTTTCCGAAACGCGCCAGTCATCCAGTGCCAACCCATACCCCGGCCGCAAACAGTAGCCGGTCAGGTTCAACCAACGCGACTCGTGCGTGGGGTCTTTGCCGCGGCCTGCTTCCAGGTCCATCAGGTGCTCCCACATCCGCCGCAGCAGCGACGTTGGCCATTGGTCTCGGGGCATCTCCAACGCCGCATCCAGGTCTTTCATCAGTGGCTGGGGTTTGCGGGTCGCCTCGCTGCCGAACGTTTCGCTAAGGATCTGGGCCGCATCGTTCCACAGCGACTCGTCGAGCATCCCTTCCGCTTCCTTGGCCGACTCGTGCGCGGCGACGTCGGTTTGCGTGGCGCTGCGAATGTCGAACTGCAGCCGCCAGGTGCGGTCGCTATCGACCTCGGCGCACCATAGTTCAATCGTGCCGATCTCAGTGAGCTTGGCGTGCAGGTGAACGGGGATCGTCTCTGCTTCTGCCCGGCGGCGTGCCCGCAGCACGGTGCGAATCGGCGGCAAGGCTTTGATCTGCTGCGGATCGATCGGCACCAACTGCCCCGGCTGGTCGATCAGGCGTGTGCTGGAAATGAACAGCGGGAACTCGACCGGCTCCGACACACGCAGTTGAAACGTCAGATCGAGATCGATCTCTTGCCCTGGCTCGGTCGTCGCAGGCAAAAGACACATCGCCTCAAGCGTGTCGCCGCTGCCGATCCCAATGTAATACGTGCGGGCCAGGTTGGCTGTGATCTTCACGCCAGTCCCGCGGCGAACTTGACCGTAATAGGTCGCCCCGCGCGAAACGGCCAGGTCCAGGTTCTTGTTCTCAAGTAGCACCGGCTGCCAGTTGGTATCGTCCTGGGTGAACCAGCGAGTCAGCACTTTCAGCAGACGCCCTTTGAGTACCGGCGATTCGAAGAAACCACCATTGAATAAAACGAGATCAGGCCGCACGGCCCCGCTCGCGTGACGACTTTCCTCTTCGATCACCTCGTGGTGCGTTGTCAGGAAGTGGGCCAGCCAGCGGGTAATCGCCGCGTCGGGGGCATACGGCAAACCAAATTCTTGAAAGCCAGACGTCCGCGTGTCCGGCATGTCTGTAAGCTCGCACTCCGGCAAAAAACCTTCGGCCAGCACCTGGTGGACTTCGTCGCGTGTCACCTCGCACTGCAGCGCACCACCAATCAACTTCGAGCCGAGTGCCGGCAGGCTAACCGTCTGCGACTGCGGCGCATCGGGGCCCAGGAACGACTCTTTAATCTGTCGACACCGCCGTACCAGGATCGACCACCGATCGGCCGGCAGTTTGTCCTTGGGCGAGAGCTTCTGTTCCAGGTGATGGGCCAGCGCCAGGTCCAAGTTGTCGCCACCCAGGATCAGGTGTTCGCCGACCGCTACTCGGTGGAACTGCACCAGGTTCTCTTCGCCGGCCCGAGCACGGATGAGGGTGAAGTCGCTTGTGCCGCCACCGATGTCGCACACCAGGATCGTTTGCCCTGGCGAAACGTGCTGCTGCCAGCTGTCGGCATGCTTGGCCAGCCAGTCGTAGAACGCGGCCTGCGGTTCTTCGATCAGCACCACGCGGTTGAGCCCTGCCTGCCTGGCCGCTTCGACGGTCAGCTCCCGCGCGATCTCATCGAACGATGCCGGAAGCGTCAGCACAATATCTTGCTGCTCCAGCGGTTCCTTCTGGAAGCGGTGATTCCACGCTTGCCGCACATGTTGCAGGTAACGGCTGCTCACTTCCACCGGCGAAAGCTTCTCGACATCGGCGCTGCCATGCCAAGGGAGTAACGCCGCCGTGCGGTCGACGCCTGAGTGCGAAAGCCAACTCTTGGCCGAGTTGATCATCCGCCCCGGCACGCTCGTGCCGTGATCGCGGGCAAACATGCCGACCGCGGAGTTCTCGTCCGATTTGCTCCACGGCAACCGCAGCGCGTCTTGGGGAAACTCTCCTTGCGCCGCTTGATAGTGGAACGACGGCAGCGTCGACCGGGCTTCGATCTGCCCCGGCGCGATCACCTGCGGAACCGCGAACGTTTCGATCTGCGCCCCTTCGGTCTGCGTATCGAGGAAGGTCACGGCCGAGTTGGTCGTGCCCAGGTCGATACCGACCAGATAACGACTCGGAAGTTCCTCTTCGTCGCCAGGCCGCGGCTGAGCAGAGGTTGCTTTGACGATTGACATGGTGGGAGTGATTTCTTAATTAGTCACAGGGCAGATAGAGATCGCAAAGAGGGAATCGAACTGCGGATTACGTGGATGAACGCGGATAGTAGGAGATGGAATCGTGTGTCAATACTGGCTTGTCCAGCAGTGGCACACGGTTGTGTTGCTTCATCTCTTATCCGCGCCTATCTGCGTAATCCGCGGTCGCTCTTCTTCTCTTTGCTCAGCGTTCTCTGTGAACTCTGTGGCTAAGTCTTCTCTGGTTTCGTAGGCCCCTCACCCTAACCCTCTCCCCTCGGGGGCGAGGGGACAAGAATGAGAGTAAGCGTGCCTGGTCCTCTTCGCGAACTTAGTCTTCTTCGCGGACGTTGAACTCTAGTTTCCAGCGGCCCGATGTTTTGCTGCTGACGCACCACAGTTCGAGCATCCCCAGTTCGGTCACTTTGCTGTGGAAGGTCACCGGTACGTAGGGCTCGTTGATCTTGTCGTCGCGCGGCAAAGAAGCTTCCAGGCTGTCGGTCTCCGAGATCTCGGCTTCGTCCCAGCGCTGGATCATCTGCCCTGGCTTGTCGTCTTTGCGGATCGGCGACGAGAAGAAGCGGAACTTCGTTGTCTCGCCTACCACCAAGCCGACCTCGGCGCTGGGGACATCGGTCTCGGTTCCTTCTTCCATGCCGATCGGCACGACGTTGAGCAAATGCAATGGTCGCGGAGCACCGGGAATAGCCAAGCCGGAGGTTTGAATCCCGACGTAATAGGCCTGGGCCGTACCGCCGCGGATACGAATGCCCCCCTTCTCTTTCTGATAGCCGTAGAAGGCCGCACCACGAGCCACCGCGTAGTCGAGGTCGTGATCTCCTTCTAACCGCTGCGGAGGTTGATCTGGCTGCCACGAGGCGATCGTTTCCATCAGACGCGTCTGGAATGGTTCGCTCTTGAACACGCCCCCATTGAACAGCACATGCGTCGGATGGATCGCGCTGCCAGCTTTCTCGGAATGCTGCGCCAGAAACTCGGCCAGGTGCCGCGTAACGGCTGGGTCCGATTCAAACGGCAACCCCAGTTCTTGAAAGCCTGAGACGAACCCGCGTTCCGGTTTATCTGTCGCACCACATGCCGGGAAGAAGCCTTCCAGCAGCATGGCTTTGATCGGCTCGCGCTGGACGTCGACCGAAACGGTCTTGGCGATCAGCTTGCTGCCGCGACCGAGAATGCTAACCGGGTGCTTATCGGGCCCGCCTTCTTGCAGCAGTTGTTCCTTCGCCGCCCGGCAGCTATGCCACAGCGAGACCGACTGCCACGGATCGAGCGTGACGTTCTTCTCTTTGAACAGTTCCGCCACGTGAAACGCCAGGGCGAGGTCCATGTTGTCGCCGCCGACGAGCAAGTGGTTGCCGACCGCCATCCGTTTGAGGACCAGTTCGCCTGCTTCTTCTTCGACGGTGATTAGCGTCAGGTCGGTCGTACCACCACCGACGTCGCATACCAGCAGCTTGTCGCCCACCTTCAGGGCCTTACGCCACTTTTCGCCCATGTGACCCAGCCACGAGTAGACCGCCGCTTGCGGTTCTTCCAGCAGGGTGAAATCGGCCGGGAAGCCAGCACCGCTGGCCGCTTCGTGCGTCAATTCGCGGGCACTGGCATCGAACGAAGCCGGCACCGTCAGCACGACCGCTTGCTGGGCGAAGGGATGCTCGGGATGGGCCTCGTTCCACGCCGCGACCATGTGTTGCAAGTAGCGCCGCGATGCTTCGACAGGCGAAACCTTGCCCACTTCTTCGGGCGCGTTCCAAGGGAGGATATTGCCTTGCCGGTCGACCTTATGATGCGAGAGCCAACTCTTCGCGCCGCCGACGGTGCGGTCTGGCGTATCGGCCGACTGACGACGAGCCCACTCGCCGATGGCGAACGATTGGCTTTCGTCCCACGGCAACCCGAGCTTGCCCCCTTCGGCGTCGGCTTGGGTAGCAAGGTACAGGAACGAGGGTAGCGACTTACGGTTCTCGATGGTGCTGGCCGCGACCAGCTGCGGAATTTCCAGCAACTCGACAACCGGCTGCTCCGCTTCCAGGTCGCTGAAAGCGATCACGCTGTTGGTGGTACCGAGGTCGACACCAATGACATATTTAGCTGCCACGTGGTTAAACCTCCACTTCCGCCGGGTTGAGAACCTGGGCCTGCTCTAAGGTGCCGTTGAACTTGGGGACGTCGCACTTGGTCGCACGCCAGCCGCGATGTACGAGCGTTCCGCCGGATGGCTTCTCGTTCTGCACGTTCCCTACCAGGCGAATCTCGCTGGCGTCGAAGGAGGCTGGCAGTTCGATGCGTCCACCTTCTTCTTCGCTAAGTACCGGGCTGATGGCAAACAACCGGTTGAGGGTCGCCTTGGTGTCGCGCTGCACGTCGCGAACGGCGGCACCGATCTGGGCGTCGTCGTACTCGCTCAGGTCTTCCTGAAACAGATCGAGGAAGCGGGCCTCGCGCTGCAAGGTTGCCAGCAGCACCAACGCGTCGATCCCATCGGGCCGCGGCGGCTTGGCCTTCGGTGGTGGTGGCGGCGGAGGAGGTGGCTCCGGCTTCTTCTCTTGCTGCGGGGCAGGCAGCGAAAGCGATTCCGCTCGCTGGGCGACTTCAGAATTAAATAGTATTTGGAAAAAGAGCTTGAAAGCTAAACCAATTCGGCTCATTCACTTCACGCTGTGGTTAAATGACTACTACGTATAACGGGTGCCTGGGGCGATGCCCACATCTTCTAATTGGGCGTGGCACCCAGTTTGATTTCTTCGTTCCTCAAAGTCACACCCAGACGGGTGTCCAAGACGTTCCAACGTATCGGTAATGTTATTTGCTTGCAATTGGCCTGCACGTGTTGGCGAAGATGCCGACGGTAACTCGGCTTACGGGCGTAAAGATGGGTGCTAGAAAATACGGTGAACCCGGCGCTCTTTAGACGTTTCCTAGGTGCGGGCCCATTGTTAGTATATGAGTCCGCGCGGGCAATGATTGACCTGCTTACCTTCGTTGGAACAACTTCAGGCATCCCTCCACTATGGCCACCGACGCCGCCTCGCTTGAGGCAGCATCTTTGCGACGCGATCCGATCGTTCGAGCAACGCCGTTCTTTTATGGCTGGGTCATGCTGGGGGTCGCGATGATCACTCAGTACTGTACCAGCCCTGGTCAGACCTACGGCGTGGCACTGTTCAACAAGCACATCGCCACTTCGCTGGCGACCGAAACGTTCAAAGCGGCCCACCCAGGCCAAGAGGTCGTGCTGACCAAACAGCTGATCGACGCCGAGATTGTGACGGTCACGACCGCCTATTTGTGGGGGACCATCCTGGCCGCGTTTCCCGTTCCCTGGATCGGAGCACTCGCCGATCGCTGGGGGCTGCGTAAGACGGTGACCCTGGTCATCGTGCTGTTCGGCCTGGCGTGCATGTTCATGTCGCAGGTCGAAGGGCCGTATGCCCTGTTCGTGGCATTTCTGGCGATCCGAACTTTGGGGCAAGGCTCTCTCACGCTACTGGCGACCAACACGGCCGACATGTGGTTTCAGCGGAAGCTCGGTTTTGCCAACGGGATTCGCAACCTGTCCGCACCGATCGCGTTCGGCACGTTCCCGGTCATCACCATCGCCCTGATCAGCTGGTTCGGCTGGCAGCAGGCCTACTTCGCATTAGGGGTGGGCGTGTGGGCGATCATGTTTCCGATACTGATCTTCGTGTTCCGTAACCATCCCGAAGAGGTCGGCCAACTGCCCGACGGAGAGAAGCGATCGGCACGCAAGGATAGTGAATCGGAAAGTCGCGGGTCGTTCTTCATGATGCCGCAGCTGACGTTGGGTGAAGCCCTCACCGAGCGTTCGTTCTGGATTGTCCTTTCCTTCATGACGATGTGGGCCATGATCGGCACCGCGCTCATGTTTATGGTGGTGCCGTATGTCGAAAGCCGCGGTCTTTCGGAAGAAGATGCCCAGGTGATTTTCTGGACGATGGCCATCAGCATGGCCAGTTGCCAGTTCTTCGGCGGCATCCTGGCCGACTACTTCAAGCTGAACTACCTGATGGTGGCGGGCTCGGTGATGCTGGGCATCGGCGTGCTGGTCTACCTGTCGATCGATTCGGTTTGGATGGCCGGTGCGTATGGGCTGACGTTTGGGATGGCCCAAGGGGTGGCGGCTGCCGGTTCGAACTCGCTGCTGGCTCGCTATTACGGCCGAGCCCACCTCGGGAAGATCAAAGGGTTTCAGATGATGTCGGTCGTGGGTGGCAGTGCCGCCGGACCGTTTCTGATGAGCCAGGGGAAAGAACTTCTGGGCAGCTATGACTCAGTGCTGTGGTTGTTTGCTACTATGTTGTTCGTTCAGGCGGTTGCGTGCTTCTTCGCGACCCCGCCCGCCGCACGCGAGGAAGTGGCGGACCCCAGCAAGTATTCCCATCCGCAAAGCACTACCCATGGCACGGCTCCATTTACGGGGACTTCCTCCGGGGACCAACCGCAACCAGCTCTTCAAACTGCTGATTGAACAGGCGGATATCCCCGGCAAAGAAATCGGCGCGATCGATCTGGTCCGCCGTCAGGCCAGTGTCGAAGTCGCTGAAGACCGCGCCAAACGCGCCGCCAAGACCCTCCGCGAAACGCTGCCGGAAGTCGACGCATTCTTCGAACCCGATCAGATCGAATGGCCGCAACGATTCGTCGACTTCCGCCGCTGGATGGCCTTGGAAGCGAAAGAAGAATCGCAGCGTCTGGCCGATGGCAAGCAGACCGATGGGATGCTCAAGGGGCTGAAGCTGCACGAACAGTGGTCGGCATTGGCGGGCCGCGTCATCTGCCAGTTTCGCCCCAAGACCCAAGGGGCCACGCTCCCGCCACATCGCTTTCGGACCGGCTCGCCGGTGGTGGTGCAGGACGTCGAACAAAACCAGGTTCGCGGGCTCGTCGCTTCGGTACGCGACGGCTCGATCGAAGTCGTCACGCAAGACTTTCTCGAGAACGATGACGACCCTTACAACCTCATTCCCAGCGACGACGAAGTGACGCGTCGCCGAATGGAGTTCGCCTTGAAGCGAGCCGCCAGCGCGGCTGGCAATCGCCTGGCTGACTTACGTGACGTGCTGCTGGGGGAAGCTGCCCCGCGGTTCAACGCCGCCGCAGTCACCGGCGATGCCCCGCGTAGTTTGAACCCATCGCAGTGGGAAGCCGTGGAGAACGCCCTGCGTGCCGAGGACGTGGCGATCATTCATGGTCCGCCTGGGACTGGCAAGACGGTGACGCTGGCGCATCTGATTCGCAGGCTTGTCGATCGAGGCGAGAAAGTTCTGGCGTGTGCCCCCAGTAATCTCGCGGTCGATAACCTCATGCTGCGGGTGATGGCCCAAGGATGCAACGCCGTGCGGCTCGGTCATCCGGCTCGTGTGTCTGAAGAACTGCACGACGCGACGCTCGATTACCTGGCTCGCTCGCATGCCGATGCCAAGCTGGCCGAGAAGCTCATCCGCGATGGCCAGGCCAAACTGCGAAGTGCCGGACGTTATACGCGAGCCAAGCCAGCCCCCGGCGAGCGGGCTGCCCTGCGCGATGAAGCCCGTCAACTGTTCGACGATGCCCAGCGAATCCAACGGCAGACGCTCGATCAGATTCTTACCAGTGCCCAGGTGCTGTGCGTTACGTTGACTGGTATCGACGACGATCTACTCGCCGGACGCATGTTCGATACGGTGGTGATCGACGAAGCGTGTCAGACAGTTGAGCCAGCTTGCTGGATTCCCCTTGCTCGTAGCGGGCGCGTGATCCTCGCCGGCGACCACTGCCAGCTTCCGCCCACAATCCTTTCGCAGGAAGCGGCCAGTGCCGGCTTCGCCGAGAGCATGCAGCAGCGACTGGTGAAGCAGCGGCCAGAGATCGCCCGACTACTCAAGCGGCAGTACCGAATGCACTGGTCGATCATGGATTTCAGCAGCCTCGAATTTTACGACGGCCAGTTGGAAGCGGACGAATCGGTCGCCACGCACGACTTGCAGCCGCTGCTTAATGGCGAAGTCTACGTCGATCCCAAGCCGTGGCAGTTCTACGATACCGCCGGGGCCGACTTCGTCGAGCAGGAAGACGACGCGAGCTCAAGCCGCTTCAACGATGCCGAAGCACGGTTCGTCGCCAAGAAGGCGGCCCAACTGATCGAGGCCGGCATTGAGCCCTCGGCGATCTCGGTCATCTCGCCGTATGCCGCCCAGGTTCAGCGGCTGCGGAATCAGTTGCCTGCTGGGGTCGAAGCGGACACGGTCGATGGGTTTCAAGGCCGCGAAAACGAAGTGGTAATCATCTCGCTCGTCCGCTCGAACACCAACGGCGAGATCGGTTTTTTGCTCGATACACGTCGGATGAACGTGGCCCTGACCCGCCCTCGACGAAAGCTGATCGTGGTGGGAGACAGCTCGACGATCGGCGGTAACTCGTTTTACGAAAGGCTGTTACAGTACGCCGAGTCGATCGACGGGTATCACAGCGTATGGGAAGAACTCGATTAATCCGATAACCGGCTGGTAGCGGTGTCTTCTTTGACTTTGCGCGACAACAGATTTCAGCTATTATAAGAAGTTTACCGCCTCGGCTAATCTTCCTACCTGGCTGCCGGGGCCTGCGTGAAGCTTGTTCGCTACGAACCCCAGAGGATTCCATGACCGCAAATCATCGCGTTTCGCGACGTACTTTCTTGAAGACATCGAGCGTGGCTGCCGGTTTGGCCGCGGCTCCGATGTTCATTCCTGCGACTGCTTTTGGTGCCAACGATCGTGTTCTGACCGGTCACATTGGTGTCGGCGGCATGGGCCGCGGCAACCTGGGAAAGTTCCTCGATAACGCCGTCGCCGTGTGCGATGTCGACTCGAAACATGCCGAGAACGCCGCGAAGATCGTGCTAGACAAGAAGGGTCGCGAAGTCGAGATCTTCGGAGATTACCGCAAACTGCTCGATCGTAAAGATATCGACGCCGTCGTGGTGAGCACGCCTGATCATTGGCACGCGATCACCACCATTCATGCCTGCCAGGCCGGTAAGGACGTCTACTGCGAAAAGCCGCTGTCGCTCACCATCGCCGAAGGTCGCAAGATGGTTGAAGCGGCTCGCGCGAACAAGCGCATCGTGCAGACGGGTTCGATGCAGCGATCGTCCGACAATTTCCGCCGTGCGTGCGAACTGGTTCGTAACGGCTATATCGGCAAGGTTCATACCGTGCATGTCGGTCTGGCCAATGCCAACGACCCTGGCAAGCTGCCTGCCGATAGTGAAGCCCCGGCGAACCTGAACTACGACTTCTGGCTTGGCCCAGCCAAGGTGCGTCCTTACAACGAGAAGCGTGTGCATTACAACTTCCGTTTCTGGTGGGACTACTCCGGCGGTCAGATGACCAACTGGGGTGCCCATCATATCGACATCGCCCACTGGGGGCTCGGCAAAGACGATAGCGGCCCGCTCTCGGTGCATGCCGAACAGGTTGCCTACCATCCCGAAATGGCTCACGAAGTGCCCGAAGCCTGCCGTATCACTTATGACTATGGGGACGGCGTGAAGATGATCGTCGGCCAGGGTCAGAAGGATATTAAAATGGGTACCCGCTTCATCGGCGACAAAGGCGAGATCTACGTCAACCGTGGCGTGTTCCAGCCATCGTCTGAAGAGATCGGTGCGATCAAGCTGAAGGATTCGGACATTCATCTGATCGACAGCAACAATCATCACCAGAACTTCCTGAAGTGCATGGAAACCCGCGAGCTACCGATCTGCGACGTCGAAGTCGGCCACCGCACGGCGACCGCTTGCCACCTGGGCAACATCTCTTGCCGGTTGCAGCGGAAGATCGAGTGGGACCCGGTTGCCGAGAAGATCAACGGCGACGACGAAGCGGCCGAAATGACCCACCGAGCTCACCGTGCCCCATACGTGCTCGGTTAAGCACTTTCGCAAAACAATCGCAAAAGCGGGATCGATTCGATCCCGCTTTTCTTTTGGAATAAACTAAGTCAGGATTCGGTGTCGTTTCCGTTACTATTGCTGAGCCCCAACGGGGCGGAATGTAATAGCCAGGGGCGTGAGCCCCTGGAAAGATTGATCAAAAAGCGATAGCCCTGAAAGGGCGACATAGTTCTGGCACGCTGGATAGGTTGTGCTGCTATGCCGCCCCGTTGGGGCTCGCATCGGGTTTAGTTCGTTGACCAGGGGCTTACGCCCCTGGCTATTTCATGTCGCCCCGTTGGGGCTCCACATCGAATTTGCCAATGCGTATGTCGCGTTCACTGGCCCTACTTCCTACCGCGATAACTTGTCAGGACTTCACCTCATGATTCGAATGCTCTCCAGTCTGTCTCTCGTATTGGTTCTCTCTGCGATGACCTTTGCCGCTGAAAAGGAAGTGCCTGCGAGCATTGCCAAGTGGAAAGGGGAAATGGACAAGTTCGCCAAGCAGGACGAAGCCAATCCCGTTAAGCCTGGCGGCGTGGTCTTTGTCGGCAGCAGCAGCATTCGCATGTGGGATCTCGATCAATCGTTTCCCAAGCTGCATGGTCTGAACCGTGGCTTTGGTGGTTCGCGCCTGGAAGATTCGGTTTACTACGCCGATCGCATCATCCTGCCGTACAAGCCACGCACGGTTGTTGTGTACGCCGGCGATAACGACATCGCTGCGAAATACACCCCCGAACAGATTCGTGAAGACTTCCAGGAGTTCGTTTCGACGATTCGCGAAGAACTGCCGGAGACAAAGATCCTGTACATCGCCGTGAAGCCGAGCCTGAGCCGCTGGAAGCTGATCAAGGAAGTTCGCGAAACGAACAAGCTGATCGCCGAGCAGTGTGCCAAGACCGACAACTGCGAGTTCATCGACATCGACGCCCCCATGCTCGGCGAAGATGGCAAGCCGCGTGCTGAACTGTTCAAAAAGGATGGCCTGCACATGACCGATGCCGGTTACGCCATCTGGGCCAAAGCCCTCGAGCCGCACTTGAAGGACTAAATAGCTTGCCTGCGGCGGCAGCAGTGCTGTCGCCGCTCTTCTTTACGGTATCGTCAAAGTCTTCTAACGACCCAGAAAAACTTGCCATAGCAGGGATTGGTGCCCCTCTTTCAGGTTGAGTGCGAGCTATGCATCGCACGATCTTTGGTAACGTTTTAACTTCGAAATCTTCCGGGTTGCGACGACTTCGTGGGCGGCGTTGGCAATCCTTGACGATGTAAGAGGAGCGTTGCCGTGCGATACATGAATGGATTAATCGTTGTTGTGTTTGGGGTATCTCTGTGCTTGGGCTGCACACATACCCAGTTGCGAAAAAACGCTGTACGGCAAGCAGGAACACTGACAGATATCTACGAGCAACAGGTGCTGGACAATCTGGCCCGGTTTGCTCATGACCCGAATGTGGCTCCATCTTTCATGTACCCTACCCAAGGCGGACAGGATGTTGTCGATGGGGCGGATGCTTCGAGTACAACCAATTGGAGCAAGGCAGGCTTCGCTAGTGAAGCCTTGGGGTTCCGAGCAGCTCGATCGATGAAAGAGGCCTGGGTGATGACCCCAGTGCACGATGTTCGTCGTCTCGAATTGATGCGGTGTGCTTACCAGCATGCGATGTATTGTGCCGGCCTCCACTCAACGATGAGCTCGTGCCCTGATTGCGACAAGCTACAGAGGAAGTTCTATCTTGGGTCTGCGTCAGGAAAGTACAACAAGGACGATCCATCGCTGGATAACCTTGCCTACTACAGTCGATCACAAGGTCGCACGACGCCTGCGTGCTTCGAACAAGTGTGCTGGTTGGGTTATGGGGACAAAAGTTGTGTTCCTAAGAATTGTGATTGTTTGAAGGTGGGCGAATATTGCGGAACTTATGTTTGGGTATTGCCGTGCGGTCAGAGTGAACTGACCAAACTGACGTTTACCATTCTCGATTACGCTTTGACACCTCAGGCACCTTCTCAGTCGAAGAAGGTAACAATTTTCTACGACGCCCAGGGGCACCAGATCGCTAACCGGGATAACGCTTCCTTCGTCGAAGAATTTACGACTGGTGGTGGCCCAGGGGTCGATGATTACGTCTTCAATCCCAAGGCAGACGCCGTTCGCCAAGAGCTGCGTCAGGCACGCGAGTCGAGAGCGATGCTGCGATTGCAAATGTCACAACAGCAGGACAATGGGGCGGCGAAGGCTGTACAGTCACAACAGCTGCAATCGATGGAGAGTCAGATAGATTCACTGCAGAATAAGCTGAATGCCATCGAGCGTGCTCAACCTCGGCCCGCTCCGGAAACGCCACCGATTCACGCACCTCTGCAAGGTCCATTCAACTACCAGCCGCTGGAGTTGCAACTGTATCAAGACCTACTGACGCCTCGCTTTTAGTAACGAGGTATCAACACTCAAGAAACGACAACGCCCAGTGTATTCACTGGGCGTCCTCTTTTATAGACTCGACTTTAGGTAAGTCGTGGGCCGTGCGGCAGGAGGTCTAGTCCTGAACCAGCAGGCGTTCTTTCATGGCGCGACGTTCGGCACGCAGGCGGGCTCGACGCTTCAGGTCGCTCGGCTTTTCGTAATACTTGCGGCGGCGCATCTCTTTCTTGAGACCGCTACGCATAACCAACTTACCAAACCGACGAACTGCTTCTTGAATCGATTCCCTGTCGCGAACGAGTACCTTAACCATTGGTTACCTAAAGATTTCCTTTGTTTCGATAGCCCGACTTGCTGCCGGAAAAATGTGGTTTATGGGAAGCACTACTTCAATATCGGTGGCGCTTGTCCTCTAATCAAACAAGTAATATACCGCCAGAGCAAGCGATGCATCTAGTCCATTTAGAAAAAATCGCCCCTCTATACCCTGATTCTTGGGCAAATCTTGGTCAATTTAGGAGGAATGCGGCGAGTTGGGGCCGGTTTTTCCGCGTCAAATACCCCCTCAGCCGAACAGCTTCGCCTCGCTGTACTCCTTAATATACCCCTTCAGGTTGAGCTTTCGCATGGCACTATCGCTGGTCATGTAGCGGATTTTGCCGAAGATCTCCCGCTCGGGACCCCAGGCCCGGTCGTACCGTCCGAAGCACCAGAAGATGCCGCTGTAGCTGTTAGGGTTCCGACCATCCAGGGCATACTTGTTGTTCAGGTGAATGAGAATCTTGGCGGCGTACTCCGGCGTGTTGGTCCAGTGCAGTACCTTCTTCCCCCATAGCATTCGCAGGTAATTGTGGATTCGCCCGTCGCGCACCAGTTGCCGCTGGGCCGCGTTCCACAGCGGATCGTGCGTCTGCGCTTTCTCGAACTGCTCGAGCGTATAAACGTACTCGCGGTCGTCCTGCTTATGCTCGCCGAGCGTTTGCTGAGCCCAGTCAGGCAGCGAGCTGAACTGGTCGTAGTCGTCTCGCAGGTGACACATGTTGTACCCCAACTCGCGCCAGGTGATGATCTCGTCGAGAAACGACTCGGCGTTGGAACTCATGTTCCACCACCCTTCCCGGCTGCCGGTGACCTTGGGGCTGATCTGGCTCGGTTCCCACTTTTCCTGCTTTGTCAGCTCGTGAAAAACCTCGTGCACCGAGAGATGACCGAAGTGCAAATAGGGGGACAACTGGCTCACGCATTCGCTCTCGACGTCGTTTCGCTGCTCGGCGTATCGCGGCAGGCCCTGTTTCAGGAACCACTGCATCTGCTGGCGGGCAGCGTGTGATCCTCCGTGCGTCTCGACCGGGCCCACCTCGTGATCGATCGGCAAGCTGGCGACAAAATCGGCCGGGCTCTCAAGCGTGCGTTTGTCGATCGAGGGCCACTTCTGCAGCACATCGGCAATCAGCTTATGGTTGGTGGCTGGGAACGACTTCTTCGCCAGCGGGTTGGCATTGGGGGCGATCTCCAGGTGCGGCGGCAATTCCTTCTGCAGAAATCGGCGGAAGCTGTGAGCCCGGGGGAAGTCGCGGTCGGCGGCTCGCATAGGTAGCAAACCATTGCTGTCGATCGCTTCGAGCTTTACCTTCATCCGCTTGCCAACCGCCGCGACCATCCGCGGCAGGAAGAAGCACGGGAAGTCGTCGGTCACCACCACGCACGCATCGTGGCCCAGCGCTTTGAGCAGCCCCTGGGCGGCGTCCGGCTTGGGTTCGACATAGGGATAGTACACGACGGGGCTGTCGGACAATGCGTTTAAGTTGTCGAGCATCCCCTGCAGCACGAATGTGTGCAGCCGATCGCTGGCCCACTGATAGCCCACGCGTAGGGCTTCGAAAACGATCAGCGGCTTCTTGAGCTTGTCGGCCCACCATGCTGCCCGCTGAAGCGAGAAGTTCCACTCGGTCCGCCGATTGGCGATCATCCAGTACACGACATACTTTCCGTCCTGATTGACGGGGGCATCGTTGATGTCGCGAATTCGCAGCTGCCAAAGTTCGGCGGACAAGGGAAATCCTTTTCAGGTGGTACGTGGGAAACGAGTCAGCTTATGGGAACCGGAAAAGCTTTGATCAATTAACGGCTCGTTCTCAAGAAAATGCTGGAATCGCCAGCGGGCAATTGGTAATTTGCCGTCAGTTGGATTCTAACGATTCTCATCTCAACTGGGCTCGAAGCGTTATGCAACTATTCTTACAGATCGTGGGCGGAGCGTTTGTCGCGTTGGTCCTCTTTGTGATCGTGGCCTATTTCCTCATTCGCTGGAAGCTGCGAAGTTGGCTGAAATCGCTGGGGGATTTGATTGCCCAGGGCCTGGGTGGCGGGGTGCCTCCCTTTCGGATCAAGCTCACTCGGCGCAGTGAACTGGGCGATCCCGAAGAGGAGTGGGTGCAGGACGAACACGCGAAAGCGTTCGAATCCCTCACCGAGCAGTTCCAGGACCTCGGATTCACCAAGCTCGAAGACTACGTGATGGAAGAGATCGCCACGCAGATGCGGATTCTGCTCGATCAAGATCAGGCGACCACCGCGGTGGTTTACTGCCATCCGGTGATTGGTGTCTGGTCCGATGTGACCCGCCGTTACCAGGACAAAACGAGCTGGACGTTCAGCAGCACCAAGTACCACGGCATGGACATCCCCCCCTACACGACGCAGAAATTCTTTCCCGACGAATCGGTCGAAGAGATCTTGGCCAAGTTCCGCGCGGAAGCTCCCGAAGCAGGCATGATAACGATCACCAAGCAGGAGTTTCCGAGCTTGTTCGAGAAGGCGTATGCTCGGGAAATGGACTGGCGGATGGAACGTGGCGGCGCGACCGAAGAGGAAATTCGCCGCATCGCCGAGATGAACGGCGACCAGTGCACCGACGAAACGGTGCGTCAAATCCAACTTCAGTGGCGGACTGCCATTCATGAGTTTGTCTCCGACAAGGCGCTCAAGCGGTATCGCAAAGATGCCGAGCTCAATTCGTTCGAGTGGGACCATGTGCAAAATTATGGAGTCGTCATTCACGAGCGGATGCAGGGGGAACAGTTGCTGCAGGTCTACGACGAAGAGTACTACCCGGACATTCTCGGCCAGTCGGACGACGACGATGATGAAGACGCCGCCGAAATGCGCGAGCAGCGGCAAAAGTGGAATCGACGGATCGACGAACTGAACCAGGCCCTGACCCGAGGCAACCCGCAGCAGGTCTTTCGCGACATGATCGCACTGCAAAACGGATCGGATACGCCGAAATTGAAATGGGAATACAAATCGTCCGTCACCGAACCAGTCGCCGCCGACATCTGGACACGTACCTACGAAGAGGAAGATGAAGACGAAGGTTGGGACGACTAGGATTTTTTATCCGTTGGGGCCGTCTCGATTCATCCGGTCCCCTCTTCACCGTCTGCGAGGGAGAGGGGACAGGATTTCGACACACAGGCTACTTATTGCCGGCCTAGTAGCTTTCGCAGGCACCGTTCCAGGTTCGGGTCGCGGTAGTGGTACTCCGTTTCTTCCAACACTTGCGGTTCCATCCGGCAACTGGAAAGGAGCATCTCGTCGGCCATTTCTCCCATCGCCAGTTTCGCCGCGAAGGCGGGCACCGGCAGAAACGTTGGGCGGGAAATCACTTTGCCCAGTGTTTTGGTGAACTCCTCGTTGGTCACCGCTTTGGGCGTACACAAATTGACGGGGCCTTGGATGGCGTCGTTCATCATCATGTGATGCAGTGCCCCCACGACATCGTCGAGCGAGATCCAGCTCCACCACTGCTTGCCGCTGCTGATCTTGCCGCCGACGCCCAGCTTGAACGGCGTGAGCATCTGAGCCAGCGCGCCTCCTTTGGGCGAAAGCACAATGCCCAGTCTCGCGTGGACGACGCGAATGCCGGCATCGCGAGCAGGCTGAGCGGCGGCTTCCCACTCTTGGCAAACGTCCGCCAGAAAACCGTCGCCTGGGGGCGAGGCCTCGGTGAGGATCTCGTCGCCGCGATCGCCATAGAAGCCCATCGCCGAGGCGCACACCAGGACCTTCGGTTTGTTCTTGAGTTTGGCCAGCGACTCGCATAAGAGGCGCGTCCCAGCGACGCGCGAGCTGCGGATGGCTTGCTTCTTTTTATCGGTCCAGCGGGCGGCCACGCTTTCGCCGGCCAGGTGAATCACCGCATCGAGCCCTTCGAGCTTCGCCGCGTCGATCTCTTGTTTTGGGATGTCCCACTGGATCGTGTTTTCGCCCGCCGAACGCGAAATGGAAACGACCTGGTGCCCGCCGGTGGTGAGGAACGGCCCCAACTGCGAACCGACCAGGCCGCTGGCACCGGTAATGGCAATCTTCATCGTGGGGCGTTCCTGATAGCGGGCATGGGCGATCAGATCGTAGGTGGTGGTATCGTGGCGGTAACGAAACATCTGCAGCAGCATCTTCTCGACCTTCGACCGGCCGAACCGCTGCCCCAGACTTCCGCCGGGGATATTGTAATCGACTTCGTCTTCCAGCACGCAGTAACCGTCGTCGCTGGGGAGGAACCGATGGGTGTGCTCCCACTTGGCAAAAGGGCCGGAGACCTGGCGATCGTGAAAATAATGGTTCGGTTCAAGGGCCGTGTGCTCGGCAACCCATCGTACCGGAAAGCCCCCGACGTGCATCTTCAGCACGACGCGGCTGCCAGGTTCGATCGAGCGGCTACGCTGTTCGATCTGCACGTCTTCCCACGGAGGAATCAACCGGTCCAACGCCCCAGGCTGCTCGTGCCAATGAAACGCGGTGGCGACCGAAACGGGAATTTTGCTGCGATAGGTAAACATGGGAACCCCTCCGAGAAGAAATACTCTCCTGCGGAATGACCGCGAGTTCCAACCGCGGTTAACCAACCCCCCTGATTTTACAGTAAATTGGGTAGGAGTGGTTACCGAGCCCATATGTCTGCCAAGAACGAAGCACGCACCTGCATCCAGTGCAAGATGCAGCGCGCACACATCCGGTCCCCTCGCCCCTGCGCACAAGAGGGGTAGGTTGAGGGGTTTCTGCGCGAGACGAATGCACATGGCAAACACACACCCAAGAAGACTTGAGGGTGGCACCCGGAAGCTTGTTACTGATGTGCCGTAGGGTGTGAGTAGCGCAGCGAATCGCACCAAGCAGCGCGTTCACGCATACCAATCAAAATAGAGACCGCATTCGGTGAGAAACGAGAGCATCGCGTTCGTGAGAACGCAACATTCACGAACGCGTAACGCTCACGAACGCGTAACGCTCACGAACGCGTAACGCTCACGAACGCGTAACGCTCACGAACGCGCAACATTCACGAACGCGTAACGCTCACGAACGCAATCTTCTGCCAGCCCCAACGGGGCGACCGTTAATAGCCAGGGGCGGAAGCCCCTGGTACCCGTGTCACAAACCATGAGTCCTAAGCCCCAAGGGGGCGGCCGAGTGCGCGCAGCATTTCGGCCGCCCATTCAGGGCTTAAGATGTCTTTAATTCGATCACTTTCCAGGGGTTTCCACCCCTGGCTATGAACGGTCGCTCCTTTGGATCTGACGAGTCAGGGTGGTCCGCGCTCGCTGGCTTCGGATGATACTCCCGACAACACCCCGGGGGCCACGCCCAAGTCCGCTTGGGCGTACTCTTCGATGGGTTGAACGGATGGTTTGCGCGGGTCTGCTGTGGTGGCTCCACTCGCACGCCCAAGCGGACTTGGGCATGGCACCCGGATGGTTGATTCGGTTTTGCGTCGTTCGGTTTTCAGTAGCTTCTTCAGCCGCTTGAATTCGCTCTCTTGGCGGTCGATCACCTTCAGGTGATACGTGATCCACTTGAAGGCCTGGTCAAGCTGTTTGCCGGTGGGGACGGGGATTCCGTCGACCGCTTTGCCGGCCCATGTGGGAAGTGTCGGCTTCTGGGGACGTTGGGGTTGCGGCGGCCGTTTGGGCCGTTGTTGGGTCGCCGCAGGCGGCGCTTGGGTTCGTACGGGGAAACTGAAGTCAGGCATCACGCGGACGCATCCTTGGGAGGACGCTTCGCCGGTGGCGCCATCTTCGGCAGAGGGTTGCTTGGGCAACTGCTGTTCCGCCCAGCCCAGCTTCCCGACGACGTCGGCCGGGATTTCGACGAGTGTTCCGCACGACGAACACAGATAGACCTTCCCCGCGCGCACGAAGGCCTGCGGAAGGTTCTCTGGCGAGAACGATCCGTCGGGATTCGGTTGTGCGCTGGGTGAAGACATTGGGGGAATACTCGTGATGGTGTGCGTTTCAGGGAAGCGTCCCTGCGTGAGATTTAGTTATAGATGAATACGTGAACACATGTCCAGTGTTTTTCTGGAAAAGCTTTTCCGGAGCGTGTGGCACTGCTGAGGGGAGCTGTGGCATACCGTCGGATCGAGTGTTGATGAGGAGCACAGGCACGCCCAAGAAGACTTGGGCGTAGCACCCGGCGAGAATCGCTTGCAGACGACTGGCATTTTATTTGAATTTTAGGCTAACATAGCAGCATGCCGAAATCGAATGCTCTTCGAGAGAACGTTTGCGTTGCCCCCAAGGATAGATCGGCCTGAGAATTCAATGAACCATCCATGGACCTTCCCCGAAGAGGTGCTGGCGATTCTTCGCCAGACAACGTGGGACCCCAAAGCGATCTGCATCTTCGATGGAGTCTCGGGCGGGCTGTTGTGGAGTGACGAGTATCCGCCGGAAGCGATGGCGGTTTGCTTTTCCAGTAACAACTGGGCCTTCCGGTATGTGCTGGCCTACCGGGCGTCGTTGATCCAGGGAGAACCCCGCGAGGAATTTAGTGCTCCGTGGGATCAACTGGTCGAACAGTGCCCGAACTGGCCCGGCCTAAGGCCTGAACGGCAATCACCGACGCTGCGAGATCATCTGATCGAGGCGCATGCCCGCTTCGCGCGGAAGTTCCAGGAAGTGGATACGAAGTACGGTGATACGCGGCGCGAGATGTAACGTCCGGAATCTTAGTCGCGAAGCAGGTGCAACCTCGTTTATTCCCAAGATCTTACTTTCGTTGGATGCATTGCATGAGCGATCCACGATTCTTTCCCGAAAGTGCGCTGGTGATCCTGCGGCAAACGAGTTGGGACCCAGACGCGAAATTCGATTACGAAGGCATGTCAGGCGGACTTGTCTGGAGCGACGAGTTTCCTCGCGAAGTAATTCGGGCGTGCCGCTGCGAAGATAGCTGGGCGTTCCGATACATTCTCGCGTACCGCGCGTCGTTGATACGAGGCGAACCCCGCGAGCAGTTCGGCGTGGTTTGGGATCAGCTCGCTCGCGAATGCCCGAATTGGCCTGGGCTGCGACCCGAGCGGCAATCGCCGGCGCTGCTCGAACACCTGAACGCGAAAGAAGATCGTTTCGTGCAAGAGCTGGAAGCATTTGACCAGTCTTGCCAGCAGACTTCGCAAGATGACCAGCGACCGGAATTTCCGTAGGGCCTCGCGCTAGCGCGGGTCGTATCGCTGGTACTTGGTATCGGACCCGCGGCAGGCAGGCTCTACTTACTTAGACCGTCAAGGAATCCAGCTTTCCGATAATCGCTTCCGCGAAATCGGTTGTCGAGGCCGAACCCTTCAGGTCGCCGGTTAGGGTGGTGCCTTCTTCCAGGACGGCGAACAGCGACGCTTCGATCTTCTTGGCGGCGTCGGTTTCTCCCATGTGTTTGAGCATCATCGTGGCGCTCAACAGCAGGGCCGTGGGGTTGGCCAGGTTTTTGCCGGCGATGTCGGGGGCCGTGCCGTGGACGGCTTCGAAGACGGCGGCATCGGTGCCGAGGTTGCCACTGGGGGTCACACCCAATCCGCCGACCAGGCCGCTGGCCAGGTCCGAGAGGATATCGCCGAACAGGTTCTCCATCACCAGCACGTCGAACTGGTGCGGGTTGAGGACCATCTTCATCGCGGCGGCGTCGACGATGCAGTCGTCGTACTCGATATCGGGGTAGTCGCGGGCAACCGTATTGCAGGTGTCGAGAAACAGCCCGTCGCTGAGCTTCAGGATGTTGGCTTTGTGGATGCACGTAACGCGCTTGCGTCCGAGGCTGCGGGCCGTTTCAAACGCGAACTGAGCGATGCGTCGCGAGCCGGCTTCGGTGATCACGCGGAGGCTTTCGACCACGCCAGGAACAACGGTGTGCTCGAGCCCGCTGTAGAGCCCTTCGGTGTTCTCGCGAACGACGATCAGATCGACGTCCTTAAACGGAGCAGGCACTCCCTTGAGCGACTTGGCCGGGCGATAGTTGGCATACAACTGCAGTTCTTTGCGCAGCGAGACATTCACGCTACGAAAGCCGGTGCCGCTGGCGGTGGCCAAGGGGCCTTTGAGAGCCAGCTTGGTGGTGCGGATGTTATCGAGGGTCTCTTGAGGGAGCGGGTCGCCATTTCTTTCGTATGAACTGAGACCTGCTTCACACGGAATCCATTCGATCTTCACGCCTGCTGCGGCGATGATTTCCTGCACGACATTGGTAATTTCTGGACCGATGCCATCGCCGGAAAGCAGACAGACTTGGTGTGACATGTGAGTGCTCCTCAAAGTTTTTTGCCGGTTCGCCGTAATCAGCCCCATGGGGCTTGGCAGCGGACGTAACGATTGTCTACGAACCTATTTTGGGCATATGCCGGGGGATGTCGAGGCTCTGGATGCCTACAGGCATTTTGCGCTTCTGCCGTGAAATGGCCAGCGGCGCGGCAGCGCACCGCAAGCAGGTTGATTGCGGTCATGCGAATGCCCTTGGTGATTGTTGGGCGACTGGGTTTCGGTTGAAAAAAATCTCGATGCCGACTCAGGTTGCCACTTCTGAGGGTGATGCAGGCGTTACGCGTCTAGTTCTTTGGGACGCAGTACTTCGATCAATTGCCACGGGGTGTGCTCGGCGAAAGCGGTCGACCAGTCCTGGGCAACATTCTCAAATAACGCGGCGTTAGCGGTTGTCATGCGGACGTTTTGGCTTGACAATTGATGAACCGCTAATTCCCACCCTGGGTTGTGCCCGATGATTAAACAGGTGCCGCAATCGGCAGGCAATGCTTCGGCGACCTGTCGAATATCGGACGGCGATCCGTGATACAGGGACTTCGCCGAAACAACCTGACGTACCTCGGGAAAATGGCTTGCCATCATTTGCCAGGTCTGGGTGGTTCGCAAGGCGGCAGAATGCACCACCACATCGGGGCACCAGCCTCGATCCGATAGTTCCGCAGCGATGCGAGGGGCATCTCGCAAACCGCGACGATTCAAAGGGCGATCAAAATCGGCGACATCATCTTCCCAAGAACTCTTGGCGTGCCGCATCAAAATCATGCGTATCATCCGTGGTCTCTTTCGGCCATCGTGTGGCGGATGAGGAGTCTTACGGTTGGCTTTGGCCAACAACGACAGGTGGGTCCTATTGTGCCGTGTGCTGCGATCTTTGAATATGCACCTCGACGAACTTTTGACGTAAGGATGGCATGCGTATGAGCCAACAACCGACCGAAATACGTCTGACCGGAATCGATTCGGATGGCCCAACGCCCAGCAGCGACGAACCGATTCGCTGCGCCGCGATCGATATCGGCTCGAACAGCATGCGGCTGGTGGTCGCTCAGAAGCTGGCCGGGTACGACTACCGCGTGCTCGACGAAGAACGCGAATCGACCCGCCTGGCCCACAGCCTGGCCGTCAACGGTAACCTCGATCCGGAGGCGATCGATAATTCGATCAACGCCTTGCGACGGTTCAAGAAGATCGCTGAAGGCTTTGGCGTGTACGACATTCGCACCATCGCCACCTGTGCGGTGCGCGAAGCGGGTAACGGCGGTTACTTCTGCGAGCGAGCCAAGAACGAAGTCGGAATCGATATCGAAGTGATCTCGGCCGATATGGAAGGGCAACTGGCGTTTCGCAGCGTGGCCCAGGCGTTCGACGTGCGCGACATGAACGTCGCCATCGCCGACATCGGGGGCGGAAGCACCGAGATCGTGTTTGCCTGCGGTGGGCATATCGAAGAGATTCTGCCGACCCGGCTGGGGTGCGTCCGCGTGACCGAGCAGTACGGTATCAACGAAGAGCTCTTCTCGACGCCGGATAGCTTGAAGAAGATGATTTTCGGCATCGATCGAGAGCTGAAGCCGCTGATCAAACGCCGTCCTTTCGTACCACAGGTTCTCTTTGGCACCGGGGGGACCTTCACCACGCTGGCCAGCATTTTGATGATGCAGCGCGGCGAAGTGGGACAAATGGAATGGGGCTATCGTATTCACCGCGCCGACGTCAGCCACACGCTCGATACGCTGAGCAAGATGACGCTTAAGGAACGCAAGAACGTTCCGGGGCTGAGTGCCGATCGGGCCGATATCATCGTCGCCGGCATCGCGATCATCGACCGCCTGATGCACCGCTTGGATGTGAACACGCTGCGGATTCACGATCGCGGCATTCGCGACGGGCTGATGCTGACGATGATGGAAGAACTGGAGCCTGGCTCGGCGGAAGACAAAGCGGCCGAAGAGCAGCGTCGCCAGGCAGCGATGTCGACCTTTGCCCGCAGCTGCGGTGTCGACATGATCCACACGCAACACGTGGCGAATCTGGCTATCAGCCTGTTTCGTCAGATGATGCCGCTGTTCAATCTGCGAGAGACCGACGACGAAACGATCTACGCGGCAGCCATGCTACAGGACGTGGGTTACCTGATCAATTACGAGAAGCACCACAAGCATAGCTACAGCTTGATTGTTAACAGTCAGCTACCAGGCTTCTCGCGTCATGCGCTGGAAATTGTGGCCAATGTGGCGCGGTATCATCGTGGGGCGAACCCCAAGAAGAAGCACACGAACTTCACGCGTCTGAGCGAAAGCGATCAAACGCGGGTCAAGCAGTTGGCGGCCATCTTGCGCGTGGCCGGGGCGCTCGATCGCAGCCACCGCCAGCAGGTTTCCAAGGTGGAAGTTACCAAGCATCCCGACCACGTCTATGTTTCGATCGAGGCGACCGGCGACCCCGAGGTCGATTTGTGGGCAGCCCGATCTCGCACCGAGTTGTTTTGCAAGGCATTCGAAACCGACATTCGGTTCGGGCTGCATCGCCCCGCCGTCGATCGTGTTATGAATGACTAGAGTTTAGCTCCATGGGAAAGAACACCAATTGGCTGGGTACCATCGAACCAGGGCACCCCATTTCTGAAGTGGCCAAGGAAGCGATCAGCACGCGTTCTGCCCGCATGCTCGAGTACTTGCCGCTGGCCGCGAATCGCTGGAAAGAAGATGTCGAGTATGTCCATTATTTGCGGACATGGTCGCGCCGCACGCAGGCCGCACTCCAGTTGTTTGCGACGCTGTTGCCGCTGAAGCGTTCGACGCTCGTTCGTAAGGCAACCCAGAAGCTGCGCAAAGCAGGCGGCGATGCCCGTGATTTGGATGTTTTCACCAGGCGGATTCGCAAAGCCAAGTTCGTTATCGGCGACGACGACAAAGCCGAGGTGCTGACGTTTTTGAAGGGCCTGCGTAAGGCCGCGCAGCCTGCGTTGGTGCAAGCCTGGGAGTGGGCGAAATCAGAAGACCTGGCCAAGAAGTTTGAAGGGGTCGTCCTGCGGACCCGGTGGCGCGAAGTCGCCGAAGAAGAAACGTTGCAGCAGATGGCACCTACGTTGCTCGAACCGCTGGTGGTTCGCTTCTTTCACTTCTCGCAAATGCTGGGCGAATCGCCTGAGTCGCTGCATCAAATGCGAATTGAAGGAAAGAAGGTCCGCTACGCGATGGAGCTGGTCGAAGGGGGCTTTCCCGATTGTTTTCGCGAAGAGCTGTACCCGGCGTTCGAAGAGGTGCAGTCGAAGCTCGGGGCGATCAACGACCATCACATGGCCGTCGAGAAGATCCAACGCTGGCAGAACGAAACGGCCACCAAGAAGTTCCCGGCGTTTCTGTTGCAACTGGCCGACCACGAACGTATCCAGTTCGACGAGAAGGCCGAAGCATTCCGGGTCTGGTGGACCGAGGCCCGAGCCCAAGAGCTGAAAGAGCGCTTCGACCGATACCTGGGCGGGCTCGGCTTGGCACCGATCGCTTAGGGACGCTCTTGGCGTACCAACTGGCTGATCTGCTTAAACTGCGGCGTGCCAGCGACGCGGCACCATTCAAACAGCGCGGCCTCGGTGGTGGTCAGCGTGACGCCGGTCGATTCCATCCGCCGCAAAGCAATCCGGCGATCGTGCTTGTAACGGGAACTCACCGCATCGGTCGCCAGGTAAACATCGTACCCCAGCGAAAGCAGGTCAAGTGCGGTCTGCTGCACGCAGACGTGGGCTTCGATACCGGCGATCAAGATTTTCGGCCGGTTAAGCTCTTCCAGCTTGGCGATCACCGATTGGCAGCTGCTGAAGTGGAGCTTGTCGGGCATGTCGCCCAGCTTGGCGGCTAGTGGCTCGACGGTTGCTCCGAGCCCTTTGCGATACTGCTCGGTACCCAGGGCCGGAATGCCTAAGATCTCTGCCCCATCGAGCAGCCGGCTTGCATTCCAGACAACTTGCTTGGCATCGGGAATCGACGGCAGTAATTTTTCCTGCATGTCGATCATCAACAGCACGGTGTTCTCAGGCGTCATCAACAGCGGATTAGGAAGTGGTTCAGACATAAGGTGTGATGGGGATAGTTTGCGTTTGAATTCGTTCTTAAGCACAGGGGCGCGAAACAAGGTTGAAGTCGTTCGTGCAGTTTTCACTGCGATATGTCGCCCCCTTGGGGCTGACGAAAGAGGCTGGGGGCACACAGTCCTTTTTTCTTTCTCTTATCCGCGCCCATCTGTGTAATTTGTGGTTTATCCTCTTTCTTCTTCCCTCGGTGCTCTCTGTGACCTCTGACGCTAGTCCTAGCCGACTTGCTCAAATTGGGCCACAATACAAAGCCAAGACCTTTAGCCTAGCAATTGCATAGAAAGCTCGCGAGGACACCCTCATGCGAATTCGTTCGACGACCATTCTGGCCGTGCGCCACAAAGGTGAAGTCGCTATCGGCGGCGATGGCCAAGTTACCATGAACACCAGCGTAATGAAATCGGACGCGTCGAAGATCCGGCCTCTGCTGGGCGGGAAAGTGTGGTGCGGTTTCGCAGGCTCCACGGCCGATGCGTTCGCGCTGATGGAACGCTTCGAGTCGTTCCTCAAAGATTTTCCCGGCAACGTCCCCAAGGCTGCGACCGAACTGGCCAAGCAGTGGCGCACCGATCGGGCGATGCGGCGGTTGGAGGCGCTGATGGTGGTGGTCGATGCGAATCAGACGCTGCTGCTCTCTGGCACCGGCGATGTCATTCAACCGACCGACGGCATTCTGGGGATTGGCTCAGGGGGCAACTACGCCACCGCGGCGGCCAAGGCGCTGGTCAAGCATAGCGATCTGTCGGCCGAAGAGATCGTCCGCGAAAGTTTGCTGATCGCCGCGGCGATCGACATTTACACGAACGATAACATCAAAATTCATCGCGTGGAGATGGACTAATGTCACAAGCTAATCAGGAACTCACGCCGCGCGAAATTGTGAAAATGCTTGATGCCGATATCGTTGGGCAGAACGAAGCGAAGCGGGCCGTCGCCATCGCGGTGCGTAATCGATGGCGGCGCAAGCACCTGCCCAAAGAACTGCAGCAGGAAGTTTCGCCGAAGAATATTATGATGATCGGCCCGACCGGCGTGGGGAAGACCGAGATAGCCCGCCGCCTGGCGAAGCTGACCGGGGCTCCGTTTATCAAGGTCGAAGCAACCAAGTTCACCGAGGTGGGGTACTACGGCCGCGATGTCGAAAGCATGGTCCGCGATCTGGTCGAGAACGCAATCGGCATTGTGCGCGAGACCGAGCGCGAAGCGGTGAAAGAGGAAGCCCACCAGCGGGCTCAGCGGCGGCTGCTCGATCAGTTGATCTCTCCCCGCCCTGCCCTTTCGACCGGCGAAGCGGACGAGCAAGAGAAGCACGAGCGTTCGCGCCAGCGGATGAAAGAGATGCTGGAATCGGGCCAGTTGGAAGACCGCACGGTCGAACTAACCGTCGAGCAAAAGGGGACGCCGGTGATGATCGGCGGGATGGGCATGGAGCAGATGGACATGGATCTGCAAGGGATGCTGGAAAAGATCATGCCTAAGAATACGACCCGCCGCGAAATGACCGTGACCCAGGCTCGCACCGTGCTGATCGAACAGGAAACGGAGGCGCTGCTCGATAAGGAACGGATTTACGAAGCGGCAATCGAACTGGCCGAGAACCTGGGAATGATCTTCCTGGACGAGATCGACAAGATTGTCGCTGGCGAAGGGAAAGCCGGGGCTGACGTTTCCCGCCAAGGGGTGCAGCGCGACCTGCTGCCGATCGTGGAAGGCACGACCGTCCAGACAAAGTATGGCTACGTGAACACCGATCACGTGATGTTCGTCGCCGCCGGTGCGTTTCACAAGGTAAGCCCCAGCGACCTGATGCCAGAACTGCAAGGCCGCTTCCCGATCCGCGTCGAACTATCGGACTTGACCAAGGAAGATTTCGTGCGGATTCTGACTGAACCGAAGTCGTCCCTCACGCGGCAATACGTCGAACTGATGAAGACGGAAGAAGTGGCCGTGCGCTTCACGAGTGACGCCCTGGAAGAGATCGCCTCGTACGCGTTTCAGATCAATCAAACGACGCAAAACATCGGAGCCCGGCGGCTATACACGATCATGGAGCGCCTGTTGGAAGAGCTGAGCTTCGAGGCCCCTGACATGAAATACAGCACGGTCGAGATCAACGCCGCGTACGTGAAGCAGCGGCTGGATGACGTGAGCAAGGATGAGGACCTGAGCCGGTTTATTTTGTAGGTGTGTCGCGTTAAAGCCGCGGAATTCTAAGGGAAAGAAGATCATCGTGAAGTATCTCATTTCATTCCCCAGTGCTGCCATGAAGGTACCTGACAGCGAGATGGAAGCGGTCAGTCACGACTCGCATGCCGTTGTTCGCGAGGCGAAGGAAGCAGGCGTCTACGTTTTCGGCGGTGGCGTTGATGAAAGCGTGACGCCTGTTCTCGTATCGGCCGATGGCTCCGTCACTAAGGGAGGCTATACGTGGGCACCTCCGCTCAACGGTGGTTTTCTGGTACTCGAAGTGCCATCACGTGAGGAGGCGATCGCCTGGGCCGCACGTATCGCGAAAGCGTGTCGCTGTGATCAAGAGCTGCGAGTATTCGGGTTTGATTCCGAGTCGTAAGGTCGGAGCATTGCTATGCACCCTGCTAGAGGTCGTTTCACAACCTCCTGAAAACCGAAAAACCAGCGAGTGGTCGTTACCGCCGACTGATATAGCTTCGCTTCGACGCCAACACCAACCGCCAAATAAGCCAAGTCGAAACGGTGATGAGCATGATCAAACGCCGCCAAGGCAACTTCGTTTGAGGCAAATCCGGCTGAAGTCGACACAAAGAATTGCACCGGAAGTCACTGACCCACAATGGACGACTCTCTAGTGGGGTTGAGTTTTCTATAGTGCCTTTCCATCTCATTTTTCGCCTTCTCCTTGTATACTTTGCCCGAAATGCAATTTTTCTTTTCGCATTCTATTGACCCTCCATGCGTTTTTTTGCATATTTATTTAATAGTCCGTAAAGTACTTCCTTTGGGTGTTTTGCAGGCAGTGGTCGTCTTGTTTTATTTCCTTTTCTTTCTCAAATACAAGGCAATTAATCAATGTTCTTATCTCGAAATCGGTACGCGTTTACACTTGTAGAATTGCTTGTTGTGATAGCAATCATCGGTGTACTTGTTGCTCTGTTGTTGCCAGCGGTGCAACAAGCCAGAGAGGCAGCGCGAAGAGCTCAGTGCACGAACCATCTCAAGCAATGGGCACTTGCCGCACACATGCATCACGACACGTACAGCGAATTGCCGGCACTAGGCTCTGGACTTCAAAATCGGGTCAGTTGGATTGTCTATCTTCTTCCATTTATGGAACAAAAGAACATTTCGGAAATGATCAAGGCCGGTGGAACGGCTGCTTCTGTGAACGGAACAACAAACTATAGTTCCGGACCTGCAGTTCCATGGGATACGAACTATAAGCCGTGGGTAACTCGATTTGAAGTTCGCACGTGTCCCTCTGATCCTGAAGGCTCACGGGAAGATGTAGCTCAGCCAGGTGGGCTGAGCTACAGGGCAAATATCGGCGACAGAATTGTTGACTATGCTAGAGCGGACTACATCCAATATTATCGTGGGGCGTTCCGTTTCCGAGATCCATTAAAATTCCGTGACTTTACCGACGGCTTGAGTAACAGCATTCTTCTTGGGGAACGTGCCATCTGTGCGCCAGGCGATGGACGTAACGCCAAGACGGGTACTTATCTTCGGGCTGACAAGCCTGCAGGCTGTATTGCGAACTTAGATCCTAATAACCCCAAACAATTCCAAGCCACGGGAACGGCTTGGGACTTTAGTGGTCGCCGATGGGGTGACGGGACCTTTCTTTACAGTTCGATAACAACCACAGCCCCTCCCAATTCTCCCTCTTGTTTAGGTTGGGGGTCCGGCGAACACAACTTTGCTGGCTATCCTTTGTCAAGCTACCACCCAGGCGGTGCTATGGTGGCATTCGGTGACGGATCAGTTACGTTCATCTCGAATACGATCGATGCAGGAGATCCGACACTATCCATGGCTTCAGCACCACCAGCTGGCGGCGGAAGCAGCTTTGGAGTGATTGGATCACTTGGCTCTATTTCTGGCGGAGAAACAATTCCTGCTTTGTAGGGATTGCTTTTCGCATAACTTTGCCCGATATGAGAATTTCGTTGTGACAAAGCAGAGCCAAAGGTCTCTGTTTTGTTGCACGTCTCAGTTCAAGTTCAGATTTGAAGGCAAACCATTCACGCGATTTGTATATTTCTCCAAATAATTAACAGGGCATGAGCAGTGATGAAATCATTCGTAGGATCAAAAGGGAGAATTGCTTTTCCGCTTCTAGTCGGATTTATTTGTCTTGTTCATCTCACTGGATGTTCCTCCTCGGGGTTAGATGTTCAGCCAGTAACGGGAACAGTGACAATCGATGGAAAAGAAGTGGGAGGCGCCATGGTTATCTTTAAGCCCAAAATGGAAGGCAAGACTGCATCTGGGATAACGTTAGCGAATGGAAGTTTTCAGCTTTTCACCTTGAATGCCGATCGAGATGGTGCCTTAGAGGGCGAGTACGTGGTGTTGATCTCGAAAACCATTGAGGTCGATGAGAAAGGAAACGAGATTGACTACGACAGCATGCAGAATCTCGATCCTCTTGCTCCTCTCCAAAAACCAGGGAAAACGGTTTTCTTGATTCCTGAAAAGTATGCAGCCGTAGATTCTTCTGAGTTATCGGTCACGGTTCAACGTGGTAAAAACCATTTCGATTTTAGTCTTGAGCGGTGATGCTTGGCAGCATAAGACCGCTTGGTTTTGAGGTTCATCCCCTTCTTTTCATTTTATGTGTGACATAGCCACTAAGCATGATCGCTCTAAATTGGTTTCTCAATCGAGTGACGAAGTTGCCTTTTATGTGCCTCTGCTTGGCTTTGGCTGCCCAAGTTGCTAATGCCCAAGTGATCGGCCAGGCTGAAATCGGGCCAAACGGGTGCGGGCCTTGTGCTGTCGTCAATAGTCTATCGATGGCAAAAAATGCCAAAGTGTTGGCCTTGCTCGAAGGGGATAGTCTTCAGGATCAGGCCCAGTCCTTCATCAACGATTTTGGCGACGGAGAATCCATTCCGTACGGCGCGCGGAGAGCGGCTTACACCAAAGAGAACGGAGTCGCTGACGTCGATTTGCTGCAAATGTTGCAAAAGATATGGCCGCAAAATCAAACGCCCAGCGTCTCGGGCACCTACCTTAACCGCGAAGATGACGAGTCGCCTGAAGAGTTTGTCAAGCGTTGCCACGCTTTGATGTCCGCATCGATCGACCGGGGCTTCCATCCTTTGCTGAGTGTTCGCGCCATGGCTGCCGAGCATAACAAGAAGGATGACAAGTATGAATGGAACAGCAAAGGTGGGCACTGGATCGCCATTCATGCGGTGGGTGAAGTCACAAGCGATCAGCGCGGTTTCACGTTTTCTTTCTCGGATTCTTTGTCGGGAAAGATTTGCACAGGCTACCTGTATATTGACCTGGAACGTCCTGCCGTTGTTCCACTCGACTTTACGGCCGACGACAAGGGAACCGAAAAGTGGAATTGGGTTAGCAACAGTAAGACGTTGACTTTGATTGCCCCGGACATGCCTTTGGGGACAAAGAGAGCGAAATGGCATGAAAGGACGTTTATTGCCGTTCGTTATCTGATCTCTGCGGAAGATTAATTGGCCGGCGGCACTTGATCCAATCAATCGCGTATGGAATCGGTTGCGGCTGCCAGGTGCCGATTTCCTCGTGCGTTGTCTTGTCCCAAACGCAAATCACCTCGATGTCCGGGTCGAGCTGCACGCCGAACTGGATGGGACCTTGCTGGCAGATGGCCCACAGGTCGTCAGTTCCATCGGTGTTGCGATAGAACGTGAACGACCTGGCAAGGCTCGGAAGTTGGTTGTATAGCTCCGAGAAGAAGTCTTGCCCGAAGCCTTGGTACCGCCCGGTGGCCTCGGCGTGGCTTTCTTCCACGAAGTTCAGCGAGGCAGGCAAGAGTTCAGAGCGGTTCATGGCCCAATCCTTGGTCTATCGGATTTGGCGAAAGAATTACAGCGCGTCCTTCACCAGCAGCGGAACGTTTTCCAAGTCGGCCCCGACGGACGAGATCGTGAACTGCCGGGCCGTTTCTCCCAGCACTTCGATATCGATCCGCAGGTAATCGTGGGGCAGGCAGTTGACGACGCGGTCGGCCCATTCCAAAAGGGTGATCCCTTCGGAGTCGAAGTATTCTTCCGGGCCGAGTTCCAGGAACTCGTCGTCGTCTTTGATGCGGTAGACGTCGAAGTGGTAGAGTGTTTTGCCGCCAAAGTAGCGCTGCATGATGACGAACGTCGGGCTAATGACATCTTCGGCCGGGATGCCCAGCTTATCGGCCATCGCTTTGACCAACCGCGTTTTGCCGGCACCCAGCGTGCCGTTTAAGGCCACGACGGTGCCTGGCGGGATGGCATCGGCCAGAATGCTTCCGAGCTTGGCGGTATCGTCTTCGCTGGTGGCTTCCCAGGTAATGGTGCTCATGGCGGCTTGCTAATTAACGGTGCGAAAAACCTTCAGGCTTGAGGGGCAGCCGCTGGCCCGATTCGTCCAGCAGGTACATTTTGGTGCCTGGTTGCATGGTTCCTATTTTTGTCACTCGCGTTGCTTCCGTCCATTGGGCTTGCAACGGGTCGGCTTCTGCCGCAGGGACAGTGAATAGCAGTTCAAAATCTTCGCCGTTGTCGATCTCGGGGCCTTCTCCTTTCGGCAATTGTCCATGGTCACACGACGCATTCGTCGATTACGTGAAATGGCCAGGCATCGTGAAATGCCTTGTCTATTTTACTGTCTGACCGGTCATGGATTTATTTCATTAGTTTTCAATGGTTTCTTCTTTGTCGTTGTGGGGTGAAATAATGATATCACGTGACAATGGCATTAATGTTCGATGAATGCGTTCGTTCTGGCTGGACGAAATAATGGCAATGGTTACCTTGTACGTTCACGTGCTGATGACTGGAAGTCAAATTTGTTGATTAAGCCAGGGGTGTTGATTTCGATCGGCGCGCCCCTTGATTCGTGCGTTGCAATCGTTTGTTTGTGGCTTGCTTAACGGATCGAATGGACTTGAGAAGTCATTGTGCTTCTTGCGTTTCGCACTCCCTCCCCTAGCGATGAACTTCATGCCAAAACGTTCCTCGATTTCGCCGTCGCGACGCAGTTTTCTTTCGGTAACCCCCCTGGCAAGCATGGCGTTGCTGTCCGGTGGCTATGCATGGGGCGATGATTCAACCACGCAAACGCGGACACCCTACGCTGATATCGATTGGGATTCCGTTGAGGCGATTGGCGGGGTTACGCACGCCCATTGCCGGTCTCAGCGTTCGCTTGACATGCTTTGCCGCCGAGGGCTTCGGCACTTGGCGATCTCCAACTACTATCCTTCCGCTCCTTGCAAGCCAGACGAGCGAATTGGCCAATACAATGTTGGCCAAGATTTCTGCACCATCCCAGGCGAAGGCTACGTTTATCGCCAGTTTCGCTGGAACGAAATCATTCAAGATCCCAAGTTGGGTTGGTACGACAAACTGCCGGTGTCGTTGCAGGAAACGATTCCATTTGAAGTCGGGGGACCTTGCTTCACGCAGATTCCATCCGATGTCGTGATCTGCCCCAATGCTGAACATCACTCGATGACCGATTCAAATGGTCATTTCAATGCGGTCGGTTCCGAGTTCTGCAGCGGCACATTCGATGCTCGTAGCAAGTACATGCTCAATAAGTATGGCTACAAGATGGGAACCGGCATGCCTTGGAAAGAAGCTTTTACAAGAATGTTCGCGGATCTTCAGTTTGCCGACGGCGGCGGCGTGACGATCAATCATCCAACCTGGAGCGGCACTTCGCATGAACAATTGCTTGCTTTGCTTGATTTTGATCCCCGCGTTTTAGGAATCGAGATCTGGAACAATACGGCCGAGATGCTAAACGGCAAAGGATGGTCGCTATCAGAGTGGGACACCATTCTGGCCAGCGGGCGTCGCTGCTACGGCTTTGCGGTTTCCGATCATGCTCATAATTCGGATCCGGATTTCCGTGGGCAAAACGTCCTTTTGGTCGATGCCAAGACGCCAGCGAAGGATCTGCCGGCGGCCTGCTTGAGAGCGTATCGCAATGGCAATTTCTACGCTTCGCTCAAGGGGCGGATCAAATTGACTCGCTTGGAAATAACCAACGGGCAACTTCGAGTTGAAGTCTCTACGCCATGTAAGATTCGCGTCGTATCTGCCAAGGGGAGACTGCACGAGCAGTCGGGCCAGGTTTGCCATTGGAGTTTACCAGAGGGTTCGGCCGTGCTGGGAAAACACACGTACCTGCGCGTCGAGGCGGCAGAAATAGATGGTGACGACCAGATCTTTTCTCAGGCGTTGCCTTTGGCATAGCAATGATTCGGCGGATTTGTAAAGCGTTTATCACTTTCAGTTACTACGTTTTAGAAGAGAGCAATGAAAGTCACTAAAAAGAAATCGGCGTTTACCTTGGTGGAACTGTTGGTAGTCATTGCGATTATCGGCGTTCTTATTGCCTTGCTTCTGCCGGCCGTGCAACAGGCTCGCGAGGCGGCTCGCCGTACCCAGTGCAACAACAACCTGAAGCAATTGGGATTGGCGATGCACAACTACCACGACACCTTCCAGTCACTGCCGGCTGGTTGGATTGATGTGGGTAGCAGCAACAACTACATGGGCTGGGGAACGTTCCTGTTGCCGTTTGTCGAACAGTCGGCCCTGTACGACGAGATGAAGGCGGCCGGTGCTTACAAGCAGGCCTGGTTCAATATCACCGCCATGGATCCTTTCGCGAAAACGGTCGTGGATGCGTTCATCTGCCCTTCAGATCCTTCCGGTGGACTGAACAGTCACCTGCATGACTATGGCAAGTCGAACTATACCGGTGTCGGTGGTGCTCACTATCTGAAGGGAAGCGGTGCCAACGGGACTTTCTACGACAATTCCTTTGTTAAGTTCCGAGATATGACCGACGGTTTGAGCAATGTTGCCATGGTCGGTGAACGCAGCACCCTGTTGAAGTCCGGTTGGACGCAAAAGAAAGGAACGCTTTGGATTGGCGGCAGCACCAGCAGTGAGTACTACTTGAACAACGCAATCGTGTCTTCTGGTTATTACTCGATCAACGGTGCGGCAGGTTCCTTCAACTTTACCAGTGCCCATCCTGGCGGAGCGATATTTCTGTTCGGGGATGGTTCGGCTCACTTTCTGAGCGAGACGATCGACGGTACCACCTACCGCAATCTCGGCTCGATCAGTGACGGCAACGTCCTGGGCGAATTCTAAGCGAAGACAAACAGTGCGCCCGCGCCGCTTGAAGTTGACGCGGCATGGGCGTTGTTAAAGAAGACAAACAGATTTAGGAAACCTGAAGATGCTTATTCGATTATTCATGTTCGTGATGCTCGCCTTGGTTCTCGGTTGTACGTCTAGCCAGACTCCGGCCGTACCAGATGGCCTCTCATCGGATCAATTGGTTGCTGCGATCGACGAGATTGCGGAAACGGGCAGATTCGAAGAAGAGACCTTGGTTGAATTGACGATCGGGCTTGAAAATGCCGGCCTGATGGGAGAAGCCGCATCCGCCCAACAACTTCCTACGATGACCGATGAGCGGCAAATCAAGCAATTTGCCAAACGCCTGTCGGCTACCGTAAAGAAAGGCCTCGCGTCCAACGGTGCCAAGTAGTTGACATCATGTCGATTGTTGCCAGGTTCCTGGTAGTGACTTGGCTGATCGCTTGCTGGTTACTTGTGCGAAAAACCTTCAGGCTTGAGGGGCAGCCGCTGGCCCGATTCGTCCAGCAGGTACAGTTTGGTGCCTGGTTGCATGGTTCCTATTTTTGTCACGCGCGTTGCTTCCGTCCATTGGGCTTGCAACGAGTCGGCTTCAGCCGCAGGGACAGTGAATAGCAGTTCAAAATCTTCGCCGTCGTTCAGGGCATGCCACCACGGTGGCTTGCCGGTGGTTTGGCTCATTTGCCGGGCGGCGTCTGAAATAGGAAGGAGTCGTACGTCGATCTCGGCCCCGACGCCGCTACGCTCGCACAGCCGGGGGAGGTCGATCGAGATGCCGTCGCTGATGTCCATGCCTGCGGTCAGCCCGCAGATCTCGCGAAGGCGGATCGCTTCGCGGATGCGAGGATGGAAGCTGATATGATCCCCCAGGATGCTACCACCGAGGGTACCGGTGACGAAGATCGCGTCCCCTGGCTGGGCACCGGAACGCAGCAGGGGTGTGCCGACGGGGCAGCGGCCAAGCACCGTGACGCTGACGGCCAACTTGCCGGGCCAACTGTTGGTATCGCCACCGAGGATCGGGCAGCCGTACGTCTGCCCTAGCTGGGCGGCTCCCTCGTAGATTCCCTTGGCCAGGTCGAGTGAAGTCTCGCCTTGGGGAAGCAGCAGCGTCACCAGCGCTCCTACGGGCTCGCAGGCCATCGCTGCGATGTCGCTGAGATTGATGGCCAACGCCTTGCGGCCGATCTGCTGCGGGGTGACGTCGGCCAGGTGGAAGTCGGTCTCGTCCGAGATCAGGTCGGTGCAGACGACCAGCTTCTGATCGGCTTGCCATGAAAGCACCGCCGCGTCGTCACCGATGCCAATGCTGTCAGGCGAGAGCGTTTGCTGCTGGGTGGCCAGGTATTTGAGGAACGCTTGTTCCACGAGCAGAGACTTTCACAGGAGTTACTTGTTTGCCTGTGAATTATAGTTGGGCGGTGCGGCGAGAGAGAGCCCCTCACCCCTCAGGGACCAGAGGCTTTTCCTGTCGCAGCGAGTGAGTCTTATCGCTGTGATACCTGTTGGATGGCGGCGAGGCTGATGTCGCCGTACAGGGTGTCGCGTTCTCGCAGGATGTAGAAGCGAATCGCACCGCGAGTGGTCACCGACTTGTTCTTCAGGATGTAGTCGAGGTTCTCGTACGAGATCGTTTCCCAGTCGTGCATGCCGACCAGGATGTCGCCGATCTGGATCCCTTCGACTTCGGCTGGGCTGCCAGCACGCACGGCGGTGACCTGCAGGCCGCCACGGTATCGGCTGGAAAGCTGAGCGAAGTCGTTCTCTGGCATCGGCTTCACGCGGACACCCATCGTTCGCCAGGCGAGGTCGGAAACGTTGGTCGCTCCGCTGACGCTCTTGGTGACGATGGCCAACTGCTTGCCAGTTTCGCCAGCTCGGTCGACTTCCAGAGTCACCTCTTCGTTGAGCGTGCGATTCAAGAGAGCCAGTTCGACGTCCAGTTGACGTTGGATCTTCTGTTGGCCGATCTTGGTCAGCGTATCGCCGATTCGCAGGCCGGCTGCGTCGGCAGGGCTGTCCTTTTCGACGCCGGTGACTTTGAACGTGGCGACGTCCCCTTCCCACATGGTCTTGCCGCGAATGCCGTGCGACTGATCGCTCATGCGTTCGGTCGACATCATGCGGGAAGAGATTTCCATGACGTTATCGACCGGGATGGCGAAGCCAATGCCCTGGGCACCGACGCGAACGGCCACGTTGATGCCGATCATCTGGCCGTCGATGTTCAGCAGCGGCCCGCCAGAGTTGCCGGGGTTGATGCTGGCATCGGTTTGAATGAGGTCGTCGTACTTCTGGTTCTCGGTGACTTGAACGCTGCGGTGCAGAGCACTGATGATGCCGCGAGTGACCGAGTTTTCGTATCCGTAGGCGTTACCCACCGCGATGACCGTTTCGCCGGGCATCAGGTCGGTCGACTTGCCAATGTTGATGCAAGGAAGATCTTTATGGGCATCGACCTTGATGACGGCCAGGTCGGTCGTCAGGTCGTGAGCAATCAGGCGGGCAATCAGCGTTTCGCCGTCATTGAACGTCACTTGAATGCGACGGACGCCGTCGACCACGTGATGGTTGGTGACAATGAAACCACGGCGATCGATGATCACGCCGGTTCCCATGCCGTTTACCTGGCGTGGAGTATCGCCACCAACAGCACTAACGGTCGAGACCGTCTTGTGGCCGTGAATGTTGACGATGGAGTCCTTGGCCGCCTGAACCGCTTTGACAATGGGCGTCATGCGAAGTTCAGTGGCATTGGCAGATGGCCCGGAGAAGACCGGTGAATAACACACCATCGTCGCAAGCAAAAGCGAGCAAAGACGAACGGCGAGCATATTCAAGGAGGGTGAACGCATAGATCTCTCGTCTTTCGGCAACCCGGAGCGTCTTCAGATACCAAATATTGATAGCACCGCAGCTCCGATCATTGCTTATGACAGGCGGAGAGATGGATTAGCGGGCCGAAAGGTGTCATCGGAACACACGGCTACCTTGCTTCATCCCTCTCGGGTTGGGCCGTAGAGTCAACCTAGTTTGCCACCGAGATTGTGCTTCATGCGCTAACTATGCGGTTTAGGGGAACATGCACAGCAAGCATTTCGCGGATCGGATCGGAGCACGCCAATGGGATGATCGGTTCGGGCAAGAGAACCAGGCCAAGTGACGCTGGCAGGGGGTTCGGTCAGAGCGTGTGCTAGTCCTGCTCGTCCGTTTCCCAGTTGTTGGGAATCGGACGCACGGGGCCTTCCAGCGAAAGAGGACGCGCGATGCGGAGATCTTCTTCCAGGGCCTTGGGAATATTGGCTTCCTGGTCCATGACATCAGGCGGGATGCCGGTTGGTGGCGGAATCGGTATCGGCTTGCCAACCTTGGTCGGCAGCGGACGCGGGATGTCGTCGTAGGAGGTCACCGGCTGCGCGAAGACCGGTCGCGTGGGGACCGGGTGGAACTTCGAGTGGGGCGGAATTACCGGGGCTACCGACGGTGTGTGCTCTTTGCTGTGCAGCCAGGTCTTCCAGCGATGATGAAAGTTGAAGCCGGCCATGAAGCTGGGCGGGCAGAACTCGTCCATGATCGTTGCCGGTTCCGCTTTGGGAGCTGCTAGCGTGGGTGGTTCTTCCGCGTAGGTCGTATCGCAGGCAATCGGCATAGCTGGCGTGGGGAACTGGGCATCGTCGTAGCGCACCGATACGCAGCCGCCTGACAGCAGCAACGCAAAGGTGAGAACGAGAGCCAGCTTCCAATTCAACCGCATTGCCCAAGGATCCAGTGGCAGACCGTGTTAACGAACGGACTCCTACGATAGAGGAGTGCATTCTCATGTATCGGTGTGTGCGATTGGAATCTTTTGCGTAATCGGCAAAGTTTACCAGTTGTGAGTCTTGTCCCCTCGTCCCTGCGGGGAGATGGCGAAGCTGGTACCCTGCGGTGTATCAATGTGGGCGTTTGAAGTGGTGGCAACGGGTAGCTAGGGGACTTGGCGGAGAGATTACAACCGACGGAGGTGGAAGCCTCCGTCGACATCGATGCGTTGGCCGGTGCTGAAGGGGAAGTAGTCGGCACAGATGGCCGAGACGGCCTTGGCGACGTCTTCCGGCTGGCCCCAGCGTTTGATGGGGGTGAGCCCTTCGGCGATCTGTTTGTCGTATTTCTCTTTCACCGGGCCGGTCATGTCGGTGGCGATCACGCCAGGGCAGACCTCGAAGACCTGGATGTTTTCGTTCCCCAGCCGATCGGCGAAGAGCTGGGTCATCATCGCGAGCCCTGCCTTGGCGATACAGTAGTCGGCCCGGTTCGGGCTGCTCGCGTACGACGAAAGCGACGACAGGTTGATGATCTTGCCGCGCGGAATCGTGCCGTCTTCAATTTCCGCTAGCATGCACTTGGCGGCATCTTGCGTCAGGAAGAACGGTCCCTTCAGGTTCGTGCCCAGCACCAGGTCCCAGTTTTCCGAAGTGGCTTCCAGAATATCGAGCCGCCCTGGCGAGGTGATGCCAGCATTGTTGACCAGCACATCCAGGCGATTCCATTTAGCCAGTGTGTCTTGAATGAGTTGTGATCGTCCCTGCTCGGAGGAAACATTGGCCTGCACGGCGATCGCCTCGCCCCCGGCGTCTTCGATGCCAGCCACGACGTGCATGGCGGCATCGGGGTTCGAGTTATAGTTCACCGTGACGCAGTATCCATCGGCGGCCAACTGCTCGGCAATGGCCCGGCCAATACCACGGGAGCTGCCAGTGACAATCGCAACACGTTTCGACATGGGGCTTACTCTCAGGAGAAAGAAACTTCAGCGGCAGTCTTCAAGCTAGGTAGGGCGGCGGGTGCTGTCAACGCAAGGGGAAGCAGGCACGAACGCGGCTTCGCCCTTCTCCGCTTCCACCAGGCATAAAAAAACGCGGCGAGGATTCTTCGTGAATCGCTCGCCGCGTCGGTGGAGGCGACCTCTGGAGCAAATGACCCAAGCTCCAGAGGTCTAACCGGAAGCCCTCTGTGAAGCACTTGCCAAGACGGCCGACCCAGTAGCCGTATACCTTGACAAGCATGAGCTTCAGCCCAGGAGGGGGGCAGGCAGTTCCCGCAAACTACCAAGTGACAAAGGACTTCCGATGTCCGTTTCCTGTGACCTCGTCGCCGTTGTTTCAGCGACGGGGGAGTAAATACGAAATCCCAAGGACCGTGTCACGACCGATTTAGAAAATTTTTTTGGTAGCTAAGCATTGGCGAATTGGTCAGATGGGGCCTGAAGTGGGAAGTTGGCCGTCGATCGGCGCTTGACGGTCGCCCCTTGGGGCTGATGGGGGAATTAAGATCAACGTCGTTGTCGACTACCAGTCTATTACTGGATCATCATCTCTTCTTCGTCGTTGGCACTCAGTTGGATTTCGCCGGCGTCTTCCAGGCGGCGGACGATGTCGACGATCTGCTGTTGAACCGCTTCGACTTCCGATAGTTTGACCGATCCGAGGAAGTCCATTTCTTCCAGCAGCATTTCGCCGGCTCGCTTGGACATGTTGCCGACCACTTTGTCGCGCAGGTCTTGGCTGGCACCTTTGAGGGCCATCGCCCACTGCGAGGTCTCGACGTTCTTGAGCACCGCCTGAATGTCTTTGTCCATCAGCTTCTGGATGTCGTCGAAGACGAACATCAAGCGGCGGATTTCTTCGACCAGGTCGGGGTCTTCCTGCGAGAGGTTTTCGAGCAAGGCCTTGCCGGTGCTGCGATCGGTCACGTTGAGGATCTCGGCCACGCTGGGGATACCGCCTGCGTTTTCAAACGACTGGCTCATCACGCTGGCCATTCGATCTTCCAGGCCGCGTTCGACCTCGCGGATCACCTCGGGGTTGGTTTGCCCCATGTTGGCAATCCGGCGGATGACCGATAGCTGGCGTTCCGCTGGCAGACCGGCGATCAGCTCTGCCCCGTACGATGCTGGCAGATGCGAAAGAATCAAAGCGATGGTCTGAGGGTGCTCGTCCACAATGAAGGTGAGCAGGTTCTGGCTATCGACTTTCCGCAGGAAGCCGAAGGGAACCGATTCGACCGACTGGCGAACGTTATCGAGCGTTTCGGTGGCGTTCTTCCCCAGGGCCTTGGTAACGAGCGACTTGGCCAGGCTGATCCCGCCGCCGCCGCCACCGAGTTGGTTGGGGTTTTGTTCGGCGAACGCGAGAATGGCCGTTTCTTGTTCTTTTCCGTCGAGATTGTCGAGCTGAGCGATCTCGATGCAGACCAGTTCGACCTGCTTGGGCGTCAGCTTCCCCATCAGCTTGGCCGCTTCATCCTCAGGCAACGACATCAAAATAATCGCTGCCTTGCGGAGCGAAGGATTCGAGAAGTGCTGGCTGGGATCGCGTTTGCTCATGGCTGCGGAAAGCGTTAACGGCTAAGGCTTAATGTCGTAGGCTGGGTCGAGACCCAGCGGTGGTGAATCGGTTGTGGTGTTTTGCTGGGTCGCGGCCCATCCTACGCATGAACACAACCGGTCATCCTCGTTTATCGACATGTTCGACTTTGACGATTAGCGAAATTTGGACGGCTGGTTAGTGCTAGCGAGGCTGGTCTGCTGTCAAGAAACGCAAATGGCGACGAGAACGCGTGTTCTGGCCGCCAGTAGAGTTCCTTCGCCTGGCGAAGGAACGGTTGGAATTGGATGACCCTTTAGATCATCGCGTGCACAGGCGTGAAGCCAACTTTCAGAGCCATCGGGCCCCAGGGGCAAGCGAACGTCACGGCGATGGGCTTCACCTGCGAAGGGAAGCGAATGTCGGGAGGGTGCCCCAGCACGACGTTGGGCAGGCTGATCGAGAGGTTCAGTTCTTCGAGTTCTGCTTTGGCCGAGCCAGCGACCATGTTGGCGATTTCGCCGACGGCATCGATGACGTCTTCGTTCAGGCCGTCGAATTCACTGGGTTCCATCATCAGCATCGCGGCGGCACCCTGGATGGCGACTTCTCGCGACAGGCTCACGACGACCGAGCCTTGGGCACGACCGGAAAGGCCGATCACACCGCTGATCTCGTACTTGTCACTGACCTGGTCGGCCATGCACAGCTTGTCTCGTTTGATGGTACAGCCCAACATGGTGTCGAAGGTGACAAGCGTGGAGCGGATGAACGGATTGATGTATTCGACCTGCATGTGAGCACCGATGGCTAGGTGGCGACGTTGAAGCGACATGGATGTCATTCCTGGCTACGACTTCAACGCCAAGCGTGAAGCCTTCCTGGCTTGGAAGACTTCAAAAAATAGAACGCGGTCCCGGTCGGTCAAACCAAAATTCTTACCGTACAAACGGTTTGTGCCGTTTTATGGACTTCATGTCCCCATTCGGTGAATTGTCTTACGGTTGGGCACGTTTATGCAGGTTGCCTGGTAACGATTGGGGCGATTTTGCCGGCACCTGGGCCTAGGAGAATTCGCAGTAACCCCACTGACCGTAATTTTCGTCAACGCCAACACGCAAGACTTCGGGTTTCCACTCAAGCTTCTGCTGAAGCGTGGCCAGTAGCTGCTGGCCGATCCACTGGGCCAGCAGCTCGGTGGTCGTGTTAGGGATGTCCAGCAGAATGCATTCCTCTTTGGGAAAGACCCACCGGCGTTCCTCGAACGTGGCGGTCACTTCCTGGGCGTCGCTGGTCACGTGGATCGCCGGGTGCCTGGTGGGCAGCAGCATCCGGTGGTCGAGCCCGGTGACGATCTCTTGCAGCGAGTCGCGCAGTGCGATGAAATCGACCACATAGTGATTATCGTCCAAGGGGCCGTGCAGTTCGACCTCGACGCGGTAGTTGTGCCCGTGGATTCGCTCGCAGATATTGCCGCCGAACGTGATGAAGTGCCCGGCACTGAAGACGAGGTGATCTTTGGTTAGCTTGACCCAATGACGGACAGGCATGAGCGGGGGCTCCCTGGGGAAAATCAATTAGACAAACGGGGCGACAATCGTTTTCTGCCGGAGGCAAACGAACAGCCCCGCCGCGATCAGGTCGGCGGTGGTGCCGGGGTTTCGCTTGTGGCCGTTGCATCGCAGCCAGAAATCGAGATTGCCCAGCTGCTGCATGTAATCATCTTCCATCGGTGGGCCGGCGTCGATGACACGCTTCGCCAGCATGGTACTCTGCAGGGCCGTTTCGTCCCCATTTTTACGGGCAATCAGTGTATCGGGCATCTGAGCCATCAGGCAGACATGCGTATGGACAATCCGCTGGCTTAGGGGAAGATGCTTGTGAGTTGTATCGGTCAAAAGCGGCACGACCTGGTCGAACAAATCGGCCAGGCTAGTCGTGTATTGCCGGGCAATCGAATCACGATCGGCGGCCAGTTTCATCGCGTCCAGGATGTGCGGCGGTGCGCTGCCGGCGATGTCATGCTCGGCGGAAGTATTCATGCCGCCGGGCTTGGCCAGATTGATTGCCGCATAGATATCGGCGGCATCCTGGGCTGTCGAGTTCTCGATCGCTGCGGCAGCGTCTTGCTGCAAGTTGGCGGCGTCCTGGGGCATCGCCAAAGGAGCCATCAAGAGGAGCATGCCGAGGTTGGTGTTCGTGCGGGTCATACGCGACGTTGCGGCGACACTTTGCAGGATAAGCTGCCCGAGCGAGAGAGACGGGGCCTGATCGAAGACCGGACCGATGGCGATCGCACTGGCGAGAAAGTCTTGCAGCGTGACGTCTTCAAAGTCGGCGCTGCGATGCACGTTGCCAGGCTTGGGGGCACATACTTCCAGCGTACATGCCAGCGATGCCAACTGGCCAATGGTAAGTCCTTGCGGTGCGTTCATCGCGGCGTCTCGGCTGCGACGGGCGTCGGGGCCTGCTTCAGGAAATCACGCAGCAGCGGCTCGATGCGTTCGCTGGCGTCTTCCACAACGTAGTGCCCTGCATCGTTGAAAATGGTGCCCCTGGCGGTCGGCCAGATCGTTTGGAATCGGTCCAGGCACTCCAGCCGGAAACACCAGTCTTTGCCTCCCCAAATCAGTTGAATGGGAAGATGCGACAAGCTGGGCAGTTCTTGCTCGATTCGCTCGAGCACGGCATACGTGGGGTGGCTCTTGGAAAGAGGAATATCCTGCACGAAGCGCGCGGTCGCGATGCGGTTGGCGTAGTTGTCGTACGGGGCAATGTAGCCGGCACGCACGTCGGGCGTGAAGCGTTCTGGCTTTTCGGTGGCCATGGTCAATGCGGGCCGAGCGAAGGCATTGAATGTACGAACCATCCAGGGGCCGAACATAGGTATGCGGCACGCACGAATGCGCAGCGGACAATACGGTGGGGGAAACGCGGCTGTGTTGAACAGCACTAGCCGGGCAAACCGCTCGGGTCGAGCCAATGCCGCACCCAGCCCAATGGCTCCGCCCCAGTCGTGTACCAGCAGATTGATATTCGTCAGGTCGAGGTGGTCGATCAGGGCCACCAGGTTGTCGATATGCTGCTGGAGACGGTAGTTGTACTGCTGCGGTTTGTCACTAGGCCCGCACCCGATGTGATCGACGGCCACCATGCGGTGGGAATCGCGAAACTGGGTAACGATGTTTCGCCAGTAGAACGACCAGGTCGGGTTGCCGTGCACCATCAGCATGGGCTCGCCGGAACCTTCGTCGACGTAGTGCATCCGCGCATCAGGCAGCGTCAGGTAATGCGACGAAAACGGGTACAACTTGCGCCAGTCGGCCGACGATGACATAGTCTGATGGAGTCTCGCTGGAGGATCGAAACTCCTAGTTTACCGGGTCACGCCAACATAACTAGACCGCTAAGTTCTGGTCAAACAACCTTGAATCTGGTCCCCTCGCCACCGTCTGCGGGGGAGAGGGTTAGGGTAAGGGGGCCGATTTCGAGCGTGGGGTATGCGCAGCGTCAACGAATTGCACCAGGCGTGAGGCTCGCACGGGAACCGCACGCCCAAGAAGACTTGGGACGTGGCACCCGGTGGGCATAACCAAGGCATTACGGCGCGTTGGCCATCTTGGCTCGTTTTTGCCAGAAATCACGGGCATCGCGCTGCAAGTCGATGATTTCGTTTCGCTGGTCTCCATCAGGCAGATCGATGTTCATGGCCCGGCGAAAGACCCAGTCGCGGAAGAATTCGGCGGCCGATTTGCTGATTCGCGGCTGGCCGTTGGCTTCGACGTAGAACGGAGCGGTCGTGGCGTATTGAAAGTAGCCAGCTTCCTGGGTGACGACGCGCACCAGGAACCAGCCCGAATCGGTAAACGTCACCGGCGGCAGCACCCCGCGGCGATCCTTGTACTCGTCGAGCGAGATTTCCAGGTCCTTTTCGCCATTTTTGATCACTTCCAGGTAGGCGATCGTCTGCCGGGTTGCCAGGCTCAAAGCGATTTGAAACTCGTGCTTTTCGCCGATATTGATCGGGAAAACGTGCCCTGGCGGGTATCCTTCGACGGTCGCCCTGAGCAGCGGTCCATTGGTGACGAAAACATTTCCGGCATCGACTGCATCCCACCACGCATCCGGCGAGAAATTGCCGTCGACCTTGGCGTAAACACGATCCAGACGCGACGATTTGCCTTCTTCATTGGTCCCGTTCGCGGCCGCAGGTGTGATACGAATGCCGGTTTCCAGCAACTTGTAGTAGACATCGAGGGCCAGGCGGGCCTTGCCGGTGACGTCTCCTTTACGAATTTCTGCCGCCTGGTCGGCCAACGGGTGTTTGGCACCGAACTGGTAGGCTTCGATTTCCGGTCCCAGGATGCAGACCGAATTGAGCAAGTCATGGGCGATCCACAGCGGCAGATCAGGTTCCAGCGGACTGGCAGCGGAGACGTGGGCCGAACCCAGGTCCCCCTGGAAAAACGTTGCCGCCGGGTATTCTGGCTGAAGTCGCTGCACCGGCAGAGGCTCTTTCATGCGGGCAAACCAAAGCTTGCCCCCTGCCCTGGCGTCTTCTCCTCCCATCTCCCACAGCGAACGAAAGGCCCCGAATTCATTGAGGGGTGAGGTGATCGGCTTGCCGGCCCAAGGATTGATTTGGTTGTTCCAGGTAATGTGATTGCCCAGCACCAGATCGTCGGCCAGCATGATCGTTTCCAGGTCGTTGGTACGGCCGGATAATGCCATGTTACCGGGGTACCAGCCTTCGTTTTTCATGTCGATAAAACGTTTGAGCTCGATCGTGCGGCTGTCAGCATCGCCAGAATTGAGGATGAAATTCCCTTCCATGAAGGGATATTCGGGGCCGGCATCGAGCCGGAATTGGTACTGTCCCGGCCTGAGCTTCATTTTCAAGCTGCCGGTAAAGTAGGCTGTCCCATCGATCATCAACGCCCCGTCGATCCGCTGGGGGGCATTGCGCGAGTTGGTAATGCGAATCTTGGCCGAGCAGGGCAACTGTGTTTGGGCGTCGACCACGCGCAGCTCGTATTCAGCATAGGCACCCAGCACGGTGGCCGGTGCTGCCAAGAGGATGAGCAGCAAGATGACGCGAACGGCGGCGAATATATGGGATAAATGCATAGCGGCGGAAGTTTCCGGAAACCAGTGCGTGTGTTTGCCGGGCAAATCTGGGATAATCGGCCGCTCTCCCCAGAGCGGCTTCCAAGTATAGAATAGCTTGCAGAAGTCACACGCCTTATTACGATTCCTAACCCTCTCCCTTCAAGGGAAAGGGAATAGGGTTGTTGTTGGAAGTTGTTTTCAGGAAACCAGTTAGACGAAAAACAAGAAGTTCATGGCTGACGATTACTACAAGATTCTGGGTGTCTCACGATCCGCTACGCCGGAAGAGATCCGCAAGGCCTATAAGAAAATGGCCCAGAAGTATCATCCGGACCTCAACCCGGACGATAAAGCGGCTCATACGAAGTTCAAAGAGATTCAGAACGCCTACGATGTGATCGGCGACGCTGAAAAGCGGAAGAAATACGACCAGTTCGGCAGCAATTTCGAGAACATGGGAGCCGGCCCTGGTCCTGGTGGCGGCGGTCCTGGCGGTTTTCATCAATGGCGCTCCGCTGGCGGCGGCCCCGGTGGTGGGCAGTTTGAGTTCGACCTCGGAGATCTTTTCGGTGGCGGCGGTGGGCCAGACCTCTCGGACATTTTTGGTGGCATGGGGGGCGGCGGTGGCGGCGGTCGTCGACGTCATGCCCAGCCGGTGCGTGGTAACGACATTCAGCACGACGTGACCGTTCCCTTCAAGCAAGCCATGGAAGGGGGCGAGATCAACCTGAACGTCCGCCGGCCTGGTGGCGAGATGGAACGGCTGACGGCCAAGATTCCTCCTGGCATTGAAGACGGCAAGAAGATCCGTCTTCGCGGCCAAGGGGACCCCGGCCCCAACGGTGGGCCGGCCGGCGACCTGTTGATTCGGATCCATGTCCAGGCTCACAAATACTTCAAACGCAACGGCAAAGACCTGGAAGTCACCGTACCGGTCTCGTTGGCCGAGGCCATGCTGGGTGGTTCGATCGATGTCCCGACACCAGGGGGTACCGTGACCATGAAGATCCCGGCCGGTAGTTCCAGCGGAAAGCGGCTTCGTGTGCGCGGCCAGGGCGTGCCAGCGACCTCGGGGGATGCGGGGGACTTGTACGTTGTTTTGCAGATTGCCCTGCCTGAGAAACCGACCGAAGAGTTGAAGCAGGCCGTCGAGAAGTTCGCCGAAGATCACGCGGAAGATCCCCGCAAGGACCTTAGCTGGTAGCGGAAAGGAAAGCGAGTGACGGAGAAGTCTCATCGGTTTCCGCCTCAGCTACGTCTGAAGACCCCAACCGAGTTCGACGCGGTGTTCACACGCCGCGCCTCGGCTGGTAACGGCTGGTTGGTGGTGTACGCCGCCAAGAATTCGCTCGGCGTGTGCCGCATGGGGCTGGTCGTTGCGAAAAAGAAGATCGGCAACGCGGTCCAGCGCAATCGCTGGAAGCGGCGTCTGCGCGAGGCGTTTCGGCTCAACCGCGAAAAACTTCCCAGCGGGTTCGATTTCGTCGTGCTGCCACAATCGAAGAAGCATCCGAGCTTCGAGGAACTCGAAAATGGCCTGGTGCAGTTGGCGCATCGCGCTGCCAGAAAGTGGAAGCGAAATCACAGCCAGCAGACCCCACCGACGGAAGGCCAGCCTCCGGGAGGAAGGCCGCGCGGATGATCTACCTACGATTCCTTTACCAGGGCTGGCAAGCACTGCTGTCCGAGGTGATGATCTTCGCCGTGCGGTGCTATCAGTACACGCTCAGTCCTTGGATCGGACAGTCGTGCCGCTTCTACCCAACGTGCAGCAACTACTTTATTGGTGCCGTGCGAAAGTATGGCCCTATTTCGGGGGCCCTGCGCGGCGCGTACCGGATTTTGCGCTGTAACCCCTTCTGTAAAAGCGGCTTCGACCCGCCGTAAGCCTAAACCGAATGGGAAATTGCTCTTGATCGTGCTATCAGATTTTCCTACTCTTTGCCGCATCTAGATCCGGGGGAAGGGAATTCTTCGGACTACTACCGTAGGTTTTTGACGGACCAGCAATCCAATGCCACGGCACGGACGCTCTCATACGGCTTACCTTTTTTCGACACTTGGCCTGATCGCGGTTGGGGTTATCCTCACCTCGGGGTGTACTGCCCCGTGGACCAGCGACAGTGGTTCGTCGATGAGCTATCTCAATCCCTGGTCTAGCGACGACAAGGAAAAAGACGAGCCTTCGCACGACTGGGAAAAGATCCGGACCGTCGGGGATCTGACCGTTCCTGGTGGCATGAACAACGCCAAGATCAAAGGGGTGACGCTCGTCACGGGGCTTCATGGCACCGGTAGCGATCCTCCACCTTCGCAGGCCCGCGATCTTTTGCTCAACGAAATGCGAGTCCTGCAAGTCGATCAACCACAACAGTGGCTGGCCTCGCCGCATACGGCTTTGGTCATGATGGAAGCGATCATTCCACCAGGAGCACGCAAAGGGGATACAATCGACGTCGTCGTCTTCGCCCCGCCCGAGACCGATACGACCAGCCTGGAAAACGGCTATTCGCCATCAACCCGAATGTCGGAAATGGCCTTCCTGGGTGGCCGAGCACGCAAAGGCAACGACATCGCGATGGCCTCGGGACCAGTCGTATTGGACAGCGTGATCGAAGGAAACAGCAGCAAGGCAAACATGCGACGCGGCCACATCCTGGGTGGAGCTGTAATGTTGGAAGAACGCCCGCTGGCACTCGGCCTGATCGAAGGAGAGGTCTCGATCGCTGCGAGTGCCTCGATCGGTGCCGCGATCAACAACCGCTTCCACATGTACCGCGAAGGGACCAAGCAAGGGGTCGCCACGCCGATGACCGACAAGTTGATCACGCTGGACATTCACCCGCGTTACAAAGACAGTATTTCGCGTTACGTACGGGTCATTCGCTTCATCCCGCTTTCGCGATCGACGGAATTCCGTCAACGCTACCTGGCCGAGTGTGAAGCCGAATTGCTGGAAGAATCAACCGCTCAGGCAGGTGCGCTCAAGCTGGAAGCAATTGGCAAAGAAGCGATCCCATCGCTGAAGAAGGGGCTCGAATCGCAAAACGAATTGGTTCGTTTTTGCTCGGCGGAAGCCTTGGCTTACCTGAACGATTCGGCCTGTATCGAGCCTCTTACCGAGGCGGCCCGCACCAACAACGGCTTCCGTTTTCGTGCGTTGCAAGCGCTTGGCTCGTTTGACGACTTGGATGTGATCGACAGCCTGGAAGGCCTGCTGCACGAAGAAAGTGCCGAAGCTCGCTATGGTGCTTTCGATCAGCTGAAGAAGCGATCGAATCAGTTGCCATCGATCGCTGGCGAACTGTTGGATAACCATGTGCAGTTGCATCACGTGCGATCGGCATCCTCGCCGATGGTTCACTTCCGTTTGAAGGACCGGCCTGAAATTGCCATCTTCGGGACCGACGTGCGTCTTAACGGCGATGTGGCCTTCGTCGGGCAGAATGGTCTCACGATCCGCTCGTCTGGGCATCGTAAGGTCACCGTTACCCGCTTCCAGCCAGGGGGTGGCGAGCTGGATAAGGAATGCTCGAACGACCTGAAGGAAGTCATCAAGGCCCTCACCGAGATCGAGTGTGGCTATGGCGAGATCGTCCGAAATATCTTCGCCCTGCGTAACGAGGGGTACCTGACCGCTCGTGTCGAGGTGAATGCGATGCCGCGTCCTGACCGCAATTATGTCCGCTCGGAAGAGCTGATGGCCCAGGAGTCGGACGAGGACGAAAACCTCACGGATAACTTCTCCCAGTCGTCAGAATCTGCCAAAACCGAAGAGTCTTCCGAAGTAACCACCTACGCGGAAGGGGATGACACCTTGATCCCGTCGTTCGATTAGAGGACTCTGGAGTGTTTATCCACTGTGTCCCTTTAATCTGCCCCTGGGTCGGAGCCGAATATGCTGAAAGCCTTAGAGCTTCACGGCTTTAAGAGTTTTGCCGACAAGACTCGTCTGGAATTCCCCGCGGGAATTACGGTCGTTGTCGGCCCCAACGGTTCCGGCAAATCGAATATCGTCGATGCGATCAAGTGGGTTCTCGGGGAACAGAGTGCCAAGAGCCTGCGTGGCAAGGAGATGGCCGACGTCATCTTCAAAGGCTCTAGCGCCCATGGCCGTAAGCCGATGAACGCCGCCGAGGCGACCATCATCTTCGATAACGCCGAAGGGACCTTGCCGATCGATGCCCCCGAAGTCCACGTCACGCGGCGTGTGTTTCGTAGTGGTGAAGGCGAGTATCTCATCAATCGGCATCCCTGCCGCCTGCGTGACGTGAAGGACCTGTGCCGCGGAACCGGTATCGGCACCGACGCCTACAGCATCATCGAGCAGGGAAAGGTCGATACGCTGCTCCAGGCATCGCCGCGCGATCGCCGAGCCGTGTTTGAAGAAGCCGCCGGTATCAGCCGCTTCAAGGCTAAGAAGCTGGAGACGCAGCGGCGGCTCGACCGGGTTGACCAGAACCTGGTGCGGCTGTCGGACATCGTTGAAGAAGTTGGCTCCCGCTATCGCAGCATCAAAGCCCAGGCCGGCAAAGCTCAGAAGTACCGCGAATACACCGAGCGACTGCAGCTGCTGCGCACCGTCGTGGGAATGGAGGACTGGAACAGCCTGTCGGTCCGGGTCGAGCAGTATTCGAGTGAACTCGAAGCGCTTCGTAAAGATCAAGCCAATGCTCAGGAAGTCATCTCGACGGCGGAAGCTGGCCTCGAAGGAGCGGAAGCGAAGCTGTTCGAGATGCAGGCCGGCCTGACGCAGAAGGAAGAGCAGCACGCCAAGCTCGCCCAGCGGCTGGCTACCCTGCACTCTTCGTCGGGCATGCAGTATCGGCTGCTGAAGGATCTAGAGCAGGAATCGACGTCGTTGTCGGTGAGCCTGGTCCGTAACTTCGGTTCATTGCGGGCGCTGACCACCGACTTTTCGACTTCGCAGCACGATCTTTCTAAAGCGAAGACGCAACGCGACGTCGTTTCGGCCGACCTGGAAAGTGTCGAGGCGGCTACCCAGGAAGTACAGACCGAGATCGAAGCCAGACGCGAGCAAGGGGAAGCCAACCGGCAGCAGCACCTGGAACTGCTGCGGCATGTCTCGACGCTCGACAACGCCTTGGGTGCGGTGAAGGCCCGCATCGAGAGCGATCAGAACCAGTTGGAAGCGATTGAAAAGAGCATCGAGCGCGACGAGACGCGTCTGGGAGAGCATCGTAGCGAGCTCGCTCAGTTGACTCAGGACGAAGGGGGCCTGATCGAGCACCTCTCGACCGCCCAGGCCGACGTGACCGATGCGAAGGGTTCGCTGCGGAAGCAGGAACTGGAAGCGAAAGACATTCAAGCCGACCTCGATGCCCTGTCCCGCCGCCGAGCCGTAGCCGCGGAACGTGCCTCGGTGCTGGATGAACTGGAACGCACCAGCGAAGGGGTGAACTCTGGCGTCAAAGAAATCTTGTCCCGAGCACGCGTCGAACGGCTACCGCTGTTTCAGTCGGTGATCGGCCTGGTGGCCGACGTGGTGCGTGTCGATGTTGAATATGCCCGGCTGATTGAAATCGCCCTGGGGGATTCGGCCCAGCTGGTGATTCTGGAAAACGGCGAGCTACTGCAGCAAGTGCTTGAGCGAGAAGTGATCTTCCCTGGCCGTGTTGGCCTGCTCGATATGCAGTCACTACCGGCTCGCGATAATGCAGAGCCGCCTGGGCTGCGGCACGAACCGGGCGTGATGGGGAATGCCCTCGACTTTGTCGAAGCGGAAGACGAATTCCAACCGGTGGCGTCGTTCCTGCTGGGTGGCATCTGGTTCGTCGACAATGCCCGCAGTGCGCTGGAACTGAAGAAGCGTTACAAGCAGCCGCTTCGCTTTGTTACGCGCGACGGCGAGATGCTGGAAGCGGACGGCCGCGTTTATGCCGGGCCCACGACCAATATCGGTGGTATTATCTCGCGGCGAAGCGAACTGCGAGCCCTGCGCAATGAAGTCGACAAGCTGCAGCAGGCCCTCGAGAAAAAGCAAGCGATCCTGGAAGAAGTTCAGACCGCCGTTGCCCAGCAGAAGCAAGCCTTGGAAGACCTGGTCGGTCAGCAGCAAGAGGCCTCGTCGGTGCTGACTGAGCACCGGTTGGTGAAGCAGCGGCTTGAGTCACGCATTACCGATGCCGACAGCGAACTAGCCAAGCGTGTCGAACAGCGCGAAACGATTACCGTTCGCATCGAGAACGACCAGAAGCAGTTGGCCGAGAAAGAACAAGAGCTCACGTCGACCCGAGAAACGATCGCCCAGCTCGAACGCGACAGCGAAGGCCTGACGCAGGTTCTCGGCGAACTGGAAGCGAGCCTGAGCGATAGCCGCAGCCAGATCACCGGCCTAAAGGTGGAACTGGCCCGAGCCGAGCAGCAGGTCGAAGCTCACCAGGCCAGCAGCGAGCGGCTGCAAGCGAACCTCGACGAACGCAAGGCGGCCATCCAAGAGATTCACGCCTCGATCGACCAGAATCGTACCAAGCTCGAGAATCAGCAGTTGGAAATCTTACGGGCAACTAGCGAGTACGCCTCGGCGATGCTGCAATTGACCGAGTCGCAGGAACAACTGACAACCGAGCGGGCAGCCCGGAAAGAACTGGAGAAAGCGAAGTCAGAGCACACGGCCCGCCTGGTCGAGGCCCGTCAGAAGCAGCGTACGGCCGACGATCAACTGCACCGCAAGGAACTTGCCTTCACCGATCTGCGGCACGAACGGAGCACGCTCGAGCGGCGTCTGCGCGACGACTATCAGATCGAGATCTCAGAAGTCGAACTCGATATCCAGGAGATCGAACTGCCCGGGGACCGGGCCGCGATCGACGAAGAGATTGCCGACCTGCGGCGGAAGATCAGCAACATCGGTTCGGTCAACATGGAAGCGCTCAAGGAGCTCGACGAGTTCCAGGCCCGCTTCGAGCAACTCGATGGTCAGCTAAAAGACCTGACTGAAGCGAAGGAATCGCTCGAGAAGATCATCAGCAAGATCAACATCGACAGCCGCCGACTGTTCGAGGAGACTTTGGAAACGGTTCGCAGCAACTTCCAGGTGATGTTCCGCCGCGTGTTCGGCGGTGGTTCGGCCGATATTATCATCGAAGAAGGGGTCGATATCCTGGAAGCTGGCATCGATGTCATCGCCACGCCCCCTGGGAAGAGCTCGCTCAACATCTCGCTGCTTTCCGGTGGCGAACGTGCCCTGACGGCGGTCACGCTGCTGCTGGCCATCTTCCAGTTCCGTCCCAGCCCGTTCTGTATTCTGGACGAAGTGGACGGCCCGCTCGACGAAGCCAACATCGGCCGCTTTGTCGACGTTCTGAACGGCTTTTTGGATTGGACCCGCTTTGTGATCGTGAGCCACTCGAAAGCCACCATGGCCGCCGCCACGACCCTGCACGGGGTGACCATGCAAGAGTCCGGCATCTCGAAACGCGTCAGCGTGCAGTTCGACGACGTCAACGAAACAGGCGACGGCGATATCTCGGTGGCTTAGTGCCTGACTGCCCTGCTATCTAAAAGAATCGCAGCGCCGCTTCGCTGCCGGGTGGAAAACCTTGCTCGGTTAGTTCGGCCTCAATGCGTTTGATTTCCTGCATCGCGGAATCGAAGTCGACTTCTTCATCGTCGATCATGTAAACGATCTCGCCCCCAAGACGTGACTGGACATACTCGACCGCTTTGCGCATCCGCTCGGCGATGGTCGACGGTGCGGCCGCGCGAGGAAGACTGAACAGGAAGGCGAGGTCCTGCGTTTGGAGACGCCCTGCGGCGATCTCTTCGGGCAGGAAGTAGCCAGGCGGGGTTGAGGTTTCGACGCTGAAGTAATAGTCGTCGCCGATGCCGGTGGGATTGATCCAGTGGAAGCAGTCCATGTCTCCCCAGGTTAGTCCCAGGTACAGCATGACGTCCCAGATCTCACGCCCTTCGAACAGCTTTTCATCCGGTGCGACTACGAGAAAGACAATCGTGCGATCGACTTGTTCTGGTAGCCGTGACAGGTAGAGGGTCCGTGCGGCAGCTTCTTCGGGGGTGCGTGTCGGCTTGGATGGTTGCTTCGATGCTGTCGCTGGCCAGTGCCGACTTGATGCCATCGAGCCGTGCCTGATACTTTGCGGCGGTCGCGACTTCGGCATCGTCTTTCCAGGCCGAGAAGTAGTCCCAGGCAATCTTCAGACCGGTGACCTCGGACGGGCCATCGGCCGAGATCAGAAAGGTCCACGAACCGGTGGCGGCGTCTTTGCCGTATAGGGTCAGTCCGCCGTGCTCTTCGCGGAAGGTTTTATCGAATGGCTGATCCAGACGCTGAACGTCGAAGACGCTGCCTGCGGGGAATTGAACGTCGACGATCCAGTCGGTGGCTTCCTCAGGCAGGTACTCTTCACGTTCCCAACTGGGTGCGGTCGCGCCGGGATGGGCAATCGTGCCCAATAGGTGGCTGACATCTTCGCTTCCCTGCGAGGGCAGCACGGCATCGGCGCGGGCTTGCGATTGGCTGCTGGTGCTGAGGTAGAAACCATCGAGCGGGTTTTCTTCAGACAACGTAGGCTCCTCACGGTTACAGCCTGCCAGCAGGCACAAGATCAGCGAGATGAGAAGGAGACGATCGAGCATGGCTCGTCCTTCGAGAATGGTGTTGGACTGGCCGCGATTATAGCAGACCTTTCTGAGAACCCATGAATAAATCGAATCTGCTTTTATCAACGTGGTGTATCGCCATGCATGTCGGACACGACAAGCGTTCTTGGTGGATGTGCTATTCGGGAATGGGTTGCTGCTCGTAGTAGGCAACTCCGATAGTGCGATCGTAGATGATGAAATGATAGAGCCCATCTGCTTGCCAGATCACGCGAAAACCGTCGGCGATCATTTCGTTTCCATAAGAGAGAATCCATGGCAATCGATTGGGGCTAGGGGACGTTGCGTTGACGGCACTTGCTAGTTCTTCCCATCGTCCGTCGTTTTTTGATACCACCGAGTCATGGTTCGATAGCCATGCTCGAAATGGGGCCTCTTGCATCTCGTAGCTGGCCAGAAGCAGCCCACTGCGGTCGCGCTCGTAGGTGATGGCCTGGGCCGCGTCTGGCACCGAAAAGGGAGCATCCGCTACGGCGACATTGGCTCGGTATACCGATTGGTTCGCGTGAGCCCGATAGGTGGCCGGAATCATGATCAGCCCCAGCACCACGCACAGGGCCATGATCTCTCGCAGGGAAACGACGAGACGCTTCTTGGTAGGGTTCTGCTCGGAAAACTTCTTGAGCTTCCAGGCCCATCGTCCGTTGAACCAGAGCGATGCGATCGTCAGCATTCCGATGATCGTCCAGACGACGGATTGCTCACGGCCCCAGATTTCGGTCGAAATGGGTTCGTTGGAATCGATGTCTATCAAGTGCAGAATTACGATCGCGAGATGGAGCATCGCACAGCAAAGTGAGCTTCCCCAAACCGAGAGCCACGCGCCATGCGAGTTCTGATGAAACGTCCCGAGGTATTGGGCGATGATGGTAAGCAGAGCCCAGGCCAGCAGAAGTAGTGCGTTGTAGCTGAGGGAATGCGGCCAAAGCAGTTCCAGCACCACCATCGAGACACTAGCCGCCACGGCAGCTATGACCATGTTGATAACCGAAATCACGATCAATGCCACCGACGGACGAAGCGGGGCTGGTTCTAGCTGTTGGGGTGTATTGTGCTGCGGGTTATCCATCGACGCAGGTTCCGGAAATAAGCGTGCTGTCCCTGAAACGGGAAATGACAGAGGTCCAATCTAAACGGAGGTTGAACCCACCGCAAGAAAAGCTGAGGGGATGCCTAGGGCTCAGCGGCTTGTGGAACGGCAGAAGACCTGCTGTGTGGTTCGATCGTACGTAATGGTCAGGCTGCGGTCTTCCATTCGCCAGCGATAGTTCCAGCCAGCCGTACTGGAATAGCGTTCGTAGAGGTAGTCCTTTTCAAAAACATGGGTCAGCCGTTCTAGCGAGGTTCGCGAAGTGATGGGCTGCAGTGGAAGTTCCGCCGAGCGTGCCTCGAAGGAGCCGACGCCTGCGTCGAACCATTCGAGAAACGCTTGTTCATTGGCCTGGCACTGAAAAACGGTCTCGTTGGCACCCTTCCAGTAGACGATTTGCCTTGAGCCTGCAGGCAGTGACATCGGCGCATCGGCCGCATTGTTCACGCGTCCGAAATTTGGTGTGGGTGTTTCTCGATAGAAAAAGCTGAATACACCGACCACCACACTGACTGCCAGCACGCTTAGCATCAGGTCTTTTAAAGAGATACCTACTCGCCGGGGAGGAGTCAGGCCGAGATCCTCTGCCTGTTTAAGCTCAAGAAACCAGGACCAGTTGCTGATCGTGACACCACTGCTAATGAGGAGAGTCGCGATCAGAACCGCTGAAAAATTCAACGCGCCGGCATACCCGTTACGGCTCGGCACGACTACGGAAAGTAATTGGATTCCGGCCAAGAAGAGCAGACAACTGAAGAGGGCGAGCCCGACGAACACCCAGGCCGTGGAGATCTTACCGTAGCGAAAAGCTCCCCAGTACTGCAACCCAGCCAGAAGCGCCGGCCAGGGGCACAAGATCATCGCGCAAACCGAGTCGTGTGGATCGGCTGAAGTGAGCCCCACCACGCAGATCGCCGTAAGTGCCAGGCAAGCTACGATCACCAGGACGGCGGATGCCTGGTGAAGGATCGAAGGCTGGGGAAAGGGTGGGTTTCTGTCCATCTCGCTAGGATACGTGACACTGCGGAATGAGGCGAATGTTTGGTGGCGATTCCAACAGCAGCTTAAAAACCGAACGGCTCGCGCTCGATATAAATCGCGGTCTGATGAGAAGGGCTGTAGCTTACCTCGTGACGCCAGCCGTTGTTGTCCCAGTAGATGTGATAGGCGTCGTCGAATTCAACAAATTCGTGTTGGACGATGCCATTCTTGTAGCCAGAGGGCAACATCACCGAGTAACCCACCGGCATCGGCCGCGGGCGAAAGCCGAGGTTGCCGGGTACTTGTTTCCTTTCTTCGATCCATTTGAGCAGGTCTTCCTCTTTCACTTGGAAAGAGGCCAGGATGACTCCATAGGCGTTTCGATGAAACCGCATGTTGGTGCCCTCGGGCGGCAGCGACACCGGTGCCGCCGTCGTGGGAACGTCTTCCAGGTACAGAAATGGATCACTCTGTATGGCAAAGCTGGTAGGTGCGATGATCAGCCCGATGATGGCAACCGCAGCCAGCATTTCTTTCAGCGAGATCGCCTGAAATCCTGAGGGACTATGGCCACGGTCTTCGGCTTTCTTCAAGACCATTTGCCAGTGAGCAGTTTCCCAAACGCATGGCAGCGCCAGACCCAGGGCCGCCGTGAAGGATACCACTGGCAGGAAATACCAGACGACCACTTCCGGCAGCTCGAACAGGCTTTCGATCACCGCGGGAAGGCTTCGCCCGACGTATACAAATGCCGGGATGGTGGCGATGGTGGCTACCAGCAGCCAGGTAGGCCGGCGATGAAAGAGCCCCCAATAATGCGTCACGATGAGCGTCAGGCCCACGCACAAGCCAAATAGCCCCACAACGAGTGCGGCTCCTCCTTCACGCATCTGATACGCAGCCAGGGCCGCGCATGCGATTCCGCCTGCGATCGCGAGGGATGCATTGAGAACGGCCTTGATCGGCGGTAGTGACGTGTCAGGCATCGAGCGGCGCACATAAGTAACGAGATGAACTTCCCAAGAAAATAATCGCCGATGCTAGCAAGTGCCATGGTTTCTGCCGGCAAACATTTGAACAGCGATGTTCTTGTTGTCGTACGAAGTCATGTCGAACCGAGCCGCGAATATTTTGTCTTTAAACAATGAAGCACTACGGCCATCAGGCTGCGGCCAACCGCCGGATAATACCTATTAGCGGCGATGGTCTTTTGATCAGCGCTTGCGAATAATTCCATACCACCGGGTAGGATCGCTAGCGACTCATCGCACCGTTAAAACCGGAACAGGACGTACAATCTGTCGGTGCCGCTGGTGGCGATTTTAAAGATCGCAGCAAACAGATCGGAAAGATGCTAAAGAAACACCCCCCAAAACATCGAAATTAACCTTCGGAAGGTTTGTTACACACTTCCCGATTGCAGCACTTGTTGCAGTCGGTGTGATGAAGCAGCCGGCCAAGGGGGGAATCTTTAACAAGCTGAAGCTTTCGCAGTGGCGTGACCTCGTCAGTGCGTGAGTTGTTCTGTTTGGGATTCTCCCATTGGTCACCGCATCGCCGAGCCGCTGCGAAAAGGTGAGCGAGGTTTGTTCTTTTAGAACAGCCGATCAAACCAAGTCGTGAGTAGTGGATCCGGTTTCCGCCTTGAAGGCGCGGTTCAGAAGGATCTGAGTACGAGCCACGAGAGAAGCAGCGTTTGTAGCGCCCTGACCCAGACATTGAAAACGAAGACTCTACCCATAGCCGAGTGCGAGGGATCGCCAGAGGAGTCTGAGTGGAAGATGAGGGGCGATTTTCGTGTTTCCGCCAGAACCGGAAACACAGTGGAGGTCAACTCAACGAAAGAGTAATGGAGAGCCTGTGATGAAGGTCTTCACAACAGGACAGGTCGCAAAGATCTGCAAAGTGGCCCCCCGCACTGTGAGCAAGTGGTTTGATTCGGGCCGCCTCAAAGGGTATCGCATTCCTGGTTCCCAGGATCGTCGAATCCCGCGGGAATATTTGATCAAGTTCCTGAAAGAACACGGCATGCCCCTTGGCGACTTGGAAGACGAAGCCATGGCCAAGGTGCTGATCGTAGCTCAGGACCAAGTGTTGGTGGAAAATCTGCGTCGTGAACTTCCGTTGGAGAAAGCATTCAAGGTCTGCGTGGCCGCGAGTGGTTTTGAAGCCGGGATTCAAGCCGAAGGTTTCCATCCGGACTGCATTATCGTGGATTTCTCGATCGGTCGTATCGAGGCATTGCAGATTTGCCAGAATCTGCGTCGGAATCCGGACTTCGCGGAAACGATTCTGATCGCCTTGCTGCCCGACGATGGAAGCTCGATGAGCTTCGATCGATCCACGATCAATGAGACGTTCAAGAAGCCGTTTGATGCGGCTCTGCTGGCCGAACGTCTGCGAACTTTGATCGGTGCTAAGAAGGAATTGGTCTAAGACCAGTAACTTCGGGGTTACCACAATCCGAGCTTAAAAAAGGACGCCACGATGCAAGTCGCGGCGTCTTTTTTTCGTTCTTGGATGGCGCAGAGCAGCCAGTTGGCGTAAGCAGCGATAAGTGATGAGGATCGCACAGGGGGCGACTTCGCTGCGGTAGTAGCCCCTCGCAACTAGGGGAAGCGCTTACGTTTTGCGGGCCTTACCCAGGTTGCCAGGTTGCGTGAACAAGCGTAGAACAAGCTTGGGTTGCGCGTTATGTGCAGTCTGTTGAGATGGGCTCTGCCAACCGGTAAGGGAAGCACCTCCTAGCCCAGCGGTTGTTTAGCGGATGAAAACCCCCTCAACATTCGGGTTAACCTGTTCGGACGAGCTGCGGTTCTGGTTAGGGATAAGGGGGCTGATGGGCATTGCGAAGATTGGTTCGCGGGTGACCGAGGCTTCCATCCGCAGAAAACGTTGTCTGCGCCCCTTCTGAAGAATCGCGAATCGTCTTAACATGGAGGCATTCGTGATTTTACGTGTGAGGGCTTGATGGCGGATTTCACCCATTTGGATCGCTCGGGCGCGGCGAAAATGGTCGACGTCGGGCAGAAGGAAGCCACCCATCGCGAGGCGGTTGCCCAGGCTTGCGTAAAAATGGAAGCCGCTACCGCAGAGGCGATCCGCGATAACCGAAATAAAAAAGGGGAAGTGCTGCAAGTGGCACGCTTGGCCGGCATTATGGCCGCCAAGCGAACCGACGAACTGATTCCCCTGTGCCATGGACTGCCGCTGGAAAGCATCGAAGTGGCATTCGAGTTTGCCGATGCTACCCGCTTGGTGGTGACCGCCACCGCTCGGGTCACGGCCAAAACAGGCGTCGAGATGGAAGCGATGGCGGCTGCTTCGGTAGCCGCGTTAACCATTTACGACATGTGCAAGGCAATCGACCGAGGAATGGAAATCGAACATGTCCGCCTGATGAAGAAGTCAGGGGGCAAGTCGGGGACCTTCCAACGAGAGCCTGAACCTAAAGCCGATTAGAAAGCGAATCGAGACCATCGTGAATCCTGCGAATCAGACTCAAGCCGCTCCCAGTGCCGAAGCATTGATGCGTTGTTACGGTGGAATCGGTGACGACCTGGCGGAAGTTGAAGCGATTTTGAAGCGGGAGATGTCGTCGAAGTTTCCCAAGGTTAGCGACATTGTTTCGTATGGATATCTGCTAGGTGGTAAACGCCTCCGCCCTGCCCTGGTGCTGCTATGCGGCCAGGCCTTCAGCAATGTCACCCCCAGCCACCATAAGCTGGGTGCGGTTCTGGAAATGGTTCACACGGCCACGCTGATCCACGACGACGTGCTCGATGGTGCTGAAACGCGGCGTCATCTGGAAACGATTCATCATCGCTGGGGGACCGAGTCGAGCGTGCTTGTGGGGGACTTCCTGTTCACTCACGCGTTCTACCTGGCCAGCACGCTGCCCACCACGTTGGCCGCACAGAAGATCGGTCAGGCGACCAACATCGTGTGTGAAGGGGAGCTACGGCAGATCACCACCAAAGGACGCTTTGATCTGAGCGAAGAAGAATACCTCTCGATCATCGAAGCTAAGACGGCCGTCCTGTGCCAGTGTGCTTGCGAACTGGGGGCGATCTATGCCGAAGCCCCGCCGGAAGCCGCCAAGCAGGCTGCGGAATATGGTCGCTGCCTGGGTGTTGCTTTCCAGATTGTCGATGATCTTCTCGATATCGAAGGAGACACCGATAGCACCGGGAAGACTCTCGGTACCGATCTGGCCCAGCGCAAGCCGACCCTGCCGATCATTCACGCGCTCAAGGTCGCTTCACCAGAAACCAGGGAAGAGATGCTGGCCGCTCTGCAAGCCGAGTCCCCTGATCCTGCCCAGGTAATGGCCTGGCTCGAAGAATTCGACAGCGCGGCTTATGCCCGGCAGACGGCCATTCGCCACGTAGAAACGGCTCTGGCCAACATCGCCCAATGGCCAGCCACCGACGCGACGGCTGCGCTGCGTCAACTGGCCGAGTTCGTTCTCAAACGCTGCTACTAACCCGCCTGGGCAATGCTTTCGCGGCGATTCGATGTGGAATATGCTAGAGGGGAAATGCTCCGTCCTTTCACTCCCCTCACCTGCGATATCTCACCATGCGATACCTGCCCCTCTTGGCCCTGGCCTTTCTAGCTACCATTCTTCCGCTTTCCAGTCATGCCGCAGAAATTTCCGGCAACGGCGACTTCGTGATCGGCCCTGACTATCATGTCGATCCTGACCTGACCGACCAAGGCAATCCCAAGGGGAAGTATTTCACGTTCTCGATGCCGTTGGCCGAGAGCAAGCTCTTCGATGGCAAAGACACGACGCTCGATCCGAAAAAGGATGTGCGTACCGAACGGAAGATCTTTGTCTATGTCCCGGCCGCCTATGAGGACGGCACCAAGGCCCCGATCCTGGTCACGTTGGATGGCCCCAGCCGATTGGACCTGGTTCGTAACGCGCTAGACAACCTGACGATCTCGAAAGACCCCAAACGCAAACTGCCGGCGTTCATTGCCATTGGCGTGCAAAACGGAGGCAACGACGGTAAAGGAAGCCAGCGCGGTCTAGAGTACGACACCATGTCGGACCGCCATGCCCGGTTCATCAACGAAGAAGTCCTACCAGCCGTGCTGAATAATCCTGAAATCAAAGCCGCGTACCCCAACATTGCCTTCACCGAAGATCCCTGGGGCAAAGGGATCATGGGTTGTAGCTCCGGTGGAGCCGCGGCGCTGACGGCCGGTTGGTTCCGCCCTGATCTATTCCGCCGCTTGATCACCTACTCTGGTACCTTCGTCGATCAGCAAGACGACGACGCACCCCAAGAGAAAGACTACCCACTTGGCGCGTGGGAGTATCATTCGAGCATGAAACTGATCGAAAACAGCGAAAAGAAGCCGCTACGGATCTTCACTCACGTGGCGGAGAACGACAACCGAGCCAATGACCCGGAAGAGACCTACCACAACTGGGTGATGGCCAACAACCGAACCGCCGCCGCCCTGAAGGCCAAAGGTTACGACTACCGTTACATCTTCAGCAAGGCGACCCGGCACTGCGATAAGAAGGTCTTCGAACAGACCCTGGGTGACACGCTGGTTTGGATGTGGGAAGGGTACGAGACGAAATGACGAGCAAGCGTTAGTCTCTGGCGATGCGATTGCGATAGAATCCTCGCTGATCCTGACGGTCAAAGGTCACTTCGTACTGGATTCCACCGACGCGCCAAGTCGCGTGCAATCCATCCACGATATTGAACTTGCGGTTTCCTCTTCCTTCGTGAAAATAGCGGCGAACGTCCACCGGCAGGGTGATCGGCTGAAGAGGAACTCCCCGGCACTCAGGTCGTTTCTCAGGCAACTCGCTTTCAAACCAGGAAGTAAACGCTTCTTCTGAGGTAGCGAAGTCGCAATCCAGATAAGTGTTCGATTGGACCGTGTAGGTGATTTCAGAGGCGTCCGCCGGTAGCAATATCGGGGCTTTTTCTCGAGCAATTCCGTGGCCGCGGTCATGGTATCGATCGACGTACCGGGCCCTGGCGATTCCAAAAATGCAACCCATAACAATCAAGCATCCCGTTAGATGCCCGATTGTGAAACGCAATGGTGGCCGATGAACGTGTCCTGTCTTCACGCTTTCTCGCAGTTTGTTCAGCCAAGCGATATCGAGGCCAAGGCATAGACCCAACCCAAGTCCCGTGAGTATGACGATGATGTCCTCTCCGGTTGGCTCACGCCCACGGTAGACAAGTCTTCCGTATCCCCCCAGCAGTAGAAGCAGCATTAGAAATATCTGGCCAATTACTAACACCACGGCGATTTGGTATCTTCGGAAGACGCCTAGGCACTGGTTGACCGCAACGGCAAAACACCAGGCCGCGACGAGTCCTACACTAACGCTAGAATAGTTGTTGACGGCGGCCGCCGCTTCCCCCAGACGCAAACCGCCCTGCCACAGGAAAAGTCCGATGACCCAGAGGGAACTGGCCATCAAAAGCCAAGAGGGTGACGGCGATTTCTGAGGTACGGAATGCAAGCCGTTCTCGATCGTCTCAGAACTGCTTACGCCATCGTAGGAGTTCATCAAACCGCAACGGTCCCGGCGTATCGCCAAACACTTACGAAGACGGCTTCGGCACGCTCGGGGCGTACTTCTTCAGCATCGGTTGCAACTCGTCCACAAAGTCGCGTACGTCTTTGAATTCTCGATAGACGCTGGCGAAGCGGACGTAGGCGACCTGGTCGATTGCGTGCAAATGCTGCATGACCATCTCGCCGATCAGGCGGCTTTCGACTTCCCCTTCGTACTGCGAGTAGATCTCGCTTTCCACAGCCGCCACGATCGCTTCGATTTGGGCTTCGCTGATCGGTCGTTTCCAGCAGGCCAGCGACAGGCCGCGTTTGATCTTTTCGGGGTGGAAGGGTTCCCGGACGTTGTCTTTCTTGACGATTTTGATGTCGAGTTCTTCGACCCGTTCGTACGTAGTGTAGCGCCGCTTGCACGCCAGGCACTCGCGCCGGCGTCGAATCGAGAAACTGTCCTGGCTTGCGCGTGAGTCAATCACACGGTCGTTGTCGGCTCGACAGAACGGGCATCGCATAGGGCTTACTCGATATCACGATGATGCGAACAAAAAAAGTGCGCGGTCACCGCCAGGGAAACTACTTCAATCTTCATAGTTTGGCCTGTACTTTCAAATTGAGCAAGCTAAGTCTTCATCAGCAAACAAGATAACTCGCAATTCCAGCAACTTATTAGGCGGCATGCATCTAAAGAAACCCGTCGCCGGGACGCTTTTTTGCCCCTGCAGAAACTCTATAATGGCCGGGAAAAGGATCAAGATTGGCCTCGTTTTTGCGAATATTCGCTCAGAGGTCCCCCCTCTTCTAACAAGAACCACGCAGGCCCACCTGCTTTTTCCATTGGGAAGGAATTGTACGATGGACGCGAGCAACCCCAACGATGCCGGTAACCCGCACGACGCCGCTATGGATGCCGGTAACCAGGACCCTGGCGAAAAGTTTACCGCTGGTAAACGGAAGTCTGGGGGCGGCGGCCCGGACGAGCATATCTGGAGCGGCGGTTACTCGGCCGTCGATCAGAGCGGAAGCTTCATGATCCTGTCTCTGATTACCGTCGGCTTGATCGTCGGCGGCGTACTTATTCCTTGGATCCTGCTGGCGATTCCCGTGCTGTGGATCGCCCAGTTTATCCGCGTTTGGTGGATCAAAATGGGGGTCGCGTACGAACTGACGACGCGTCGTTTCATTCACGAATACGGCGTCATCAAACGCACGACAGACCGGATCGAAGTGATCGATATCGACGACGTGACCGTCGAACAAGGGATCCTCGATCGTATGTTCAACGTCGGTACGATCAAAATCACTTCCAGCGATCGCACCCATCCCGAGCTTCGCATTCCCGGCATCAAAGACGTGAAGAGGGTTGCTTTGCTGATCGACGATGCCCGCCAGGAACAACGCGACCGCCGCGGTGTCTACATCGAATCGGTGTAACGCAGAATCAAGCATTTGTAGGGTGCGTTTCAGGCGAACCGCACCCTACGGCCGCGGACCTATTTGATCAGCGAGCGTAGTGTTGCCAGGTTCTTGGCGTCGTTCAGCACACCGTCTTCTTCCCCTTTGGGCGTTTCCAGGTACATGGGAATCTTCTTGAAGCGGCGGTCGTTGAGCATGTGCCGAAACGCCTCGACGCCGATCTTTCCTTCACCGATATGATCGTGACGGTCGACCCGCGATCCGAGGTCCTTCTTGCTGTCGTTCAGGTGAATGCCGCGCAGCTTGTCGAAGCCGATCAGCTTGTCGAAATCCTTGAACGTCGCTTTGAAGTCTTTCTCATCCGAGATCGGATAGCCAGCGGCGAAGATATGACACGTGTCCAGGCACACCGCCACGCGTTCCCCTTCTTGCACCCCTTCCAGAATCGATTGCAGGTGCTCGAACTTGTGCCCGATCGAGCTTCCCTGCCCTGCGGTCGTTTCCAGCAGTAGCGTCACCGGGCAATCCGGCAGCAGCTTGTGAAGCTCGTCGATCGCCTTCACGATTCGCTCGATTCCTTCTTCGAGCGTCGCTTCCATGTGGGCACCGGGGTGAAACACCAGGTTCGGAATGCCGAGTTGCTCGCACCGCAGCATCTCGACCCGCAGCCCTTCCACGGACTTCTCCCACAGTTCCTCCTTGGGGGAAGCCAGGTTAATCAGGTACGAGGCATGACAAAGGGGCGCACCGACGTTGTGCTTGGCCAACGCATCCTGAAACAACGCCACGTCCTTGTCGGTGATATCCTTGGCCCGCCACTGGTTGTTGTTCTTGCAGAACAGTTGCACCACATTCATATCCACTTCAGCAGCAGCTTCGACGGCCTTGTAATAGCCGCCGGCGATCGACATGTGGGCACCGATGGGGGGCATTTGACTCATGAGGTGATCCTATTCTGTTCGCGACAGGGCACGACAAGCGAGATGTTCAAAAAAGGCTTGCTGCGAGGTTAGTTCAAGGTCGCTGGAATGAATTCTTGTTGGCGAGGTAGCCTAGCAAAACATGCCTCGACTCGCTACCAGTGACGCTAACGAGCAAACTTTTCGGCCAGTTCATCCAGCAAAGCAACCTGAGCCGGATTGATCTTCTGCCGGGCCACCGGCAAGTCGAAGAACTCGGCGCGATCGATCTCGGGAAACTCGACTTGTCGACCTGACTTGGGAGGCCACTCCATCGCAAACGTGTTTGAGGTGAGGGCCGCCGGATCGCAGTCTCCTTTAAACGCCCAGGCATGGACGGTCTTGCCACCCTTCTGCTGGATAGGTGTTAGTTCGGTGAACGGCCCAACTGCCGTGAGGCCTGTTTCTTCGTGGAACTCGCGCTGCGCGGCATGCAGATAGTCTTCCCCTTCTTCCGGCTCTCCTTTGGGAATCGACCAGACGCCAGCGTCTTTCTTCTGAAAGTATGGTCCGCCTGGGTGGCCGAGCAGAACCTGGCATTGGTCATTGTGCCAGCGAACCATCAGCAGACCGGCACTTTGTTTGGACTGGGCCATGGGCTAACCTCTCCTACAGCAAGAACCGTAGAATTGCCACCATCAGGAAGCCCAGGAACAGAACGCCATAGCCGATGACGCCCGCCATGCCCAAGTAGTTGGCCCAAAGTAACAGGGCTCGGCCGCTGGGGTTCATATGCTTCTTGTCGATTTCTTCCAGGTCGGAGTGGGCCATGCTCCAGGCCGCGATGCTGAAGATAGGGCAGACGCCTAAAAGTCCAATCAGGGCCAAGATCAGGCTGGGAATTCCGCGATGAGGAACCTGATACGGAGCATTCGTTTCACTGAGACGGACCTGGTGAAAGGGTGAGCCTGAGCCGACTTGCTCTGGCAGGGCTAAAACCGGGTATCTGTGATCCGATTTTTCCCAGACCGCGGAGTCTGCCTTGCGCAGTTCGCATTGGCGATCGATGCGTCCATCCATCACCCACTTATCCAGTTCCTTTGAGGGAATCGGACCGAAAATCTGCCCTTCGGGAATCTTGACGAAGAATAAGGGTTCTTCGTTGGGCGATGCGGCCTGAGCTGGCTCCGGAGCGGAAGACATACGATGACGCAAAGGAAAGAGTTTTGATAAGACAGCGAATTGGCGACTATGGTAGCTTCTTGACGCCGCACGTGCCAGCATTGGTCAAGTTGCGTTAAAACTCGTTGTATTTATGGGCTGGTCGTCCTTAGAATTAAATGCATCTTAATGGTTTCGAATGGGTGATGCCCCTACTAGCTTTTCTGGGCAATGCCCAAGTCGACTTTTGGCTGAGGATGATGACCATGTGGACGATGTGGATCTCAATTTGGGTCTCGATTGTGGTCCTCGTCGTTTTGATAGGTACGTGGGGATTGGTGGAGTGGATCCGCGGTCGTCGCCGGTACCGACTGAGCAGCAAGAATCAGGAGCAAGCCAAGCAGCGGTTCCGTCTCCGCCGAGAGTGGTTGGAGGCTGAATTCTTGAAAGCCGCCGCTGCCAGTGGCAAGCCACGCGGTTTGCGCTGGGTCGATTGCGAGTTTGGCGACGACGTTCAATATGCCTGCGATGAAGAGTACGGTCTGTTGCGCGCGTTCGTCTCTTTGACCGTACGGTTCGAAGCCATCGAAGGAGGAGACATGGAAGAGGTCGAGGCCGTCGGCAATCTCCGGGCCGCGACGGGTGTCTTTGAATACGATGGCGACCGCTGGATCGCCAACCCCCGCGCCATCTTTAACCTGTCACCCAACCAGGCCATTCTGCACTTCAAGCATCGTTCGGTATCGATCGACTGAAGCCCGCTACAGCAGCTTCCGCAGAAAGATCCGCCGCTGCCCTTGCGGGAAGTCCTCTAGCTGACCAAACGGCTTGTACCCAAGTCGCGAATAAAACTCTGGCGACTGAAACGTAAACGTATCGACCCAGACACCGCGGCAGGCTCGTTCGAGTGCGATTCGCTCGGCCTGCTCAACGAGCTTGCTTCCGAGACCTTTCCCGCGATACGCGGCATCCACCGCCAGCGTCTCGATATAGAGCCACTCCCAGTTTGTAAAGCCCACCAGTCCGGCGATCACCCTCCCCTCTTCTTCGATCTTCAGCACAACCGGCTCTGGCCGAAACGGAAAGCCAGTGGCCTGGGCATTCTGCGAAAGGATGGCGATCACGGCGTCTTCGACGCCATCGGTTTTGGGAGTGGCTTGTTCGACTTGCATGATGCTCGCTCGACGGATGCACGGAAAACGGATGTTCAGTGCCGTGATCATACCAGATGGTATTGCCTGCTCGTCGATTGCATCGGACTTTCTATTTCAGCATCTCCAAGACAACTTCAGCTCGTTTGGCCAGGCTCTTGTCGTCGATCAACTGGCAGGCCTGGGCGATTTGCTGAGCCCGCGGCTTTTGCTCGTCCGAAAGTAGAAACGCATCCGACAGGGCCATGATCGCCAGCAAGATACGATACAAGATGAACTTACTTACATCACGTACAGCCGCGTCGCTCAGAGCCCTGTCATAGGCATCCAATAGGCAGATCGCATCCCCTTCTTCAGGCTTCGAGGCAATTATGGTCGACAACGGGAGCAGCCATGCTTTCTGCTGTGCCGAAGTAATATGCTGTGCAATAACCTGCTTAACGGCTGGAGTCGGCGGCGTAAGTTCAGCCATTTGATCGGCAACATTCATCATCGCCCGAACGCGTTCGCGATATTCGGGATGAGATTGGTGCGTTATGGCCGTGAACTGTTGTACGAGCGGTTCGAGGGTTTCTAAGTTGAATTCACCCTGCGCTAGAAAAGCCGCTACGTTCTCTTGAGATCGGGTGGCGATACGGGTCTGTTCAACAAGTGCTTCCTGCCGTGCCGTAGACGTTGCGGCCGTATCCTTGATTTTCTTCTCAGCGGCGTTGGTGTGGGTCTTAAACTCTTCATTCAATTGATCCGAGAATTTCTTGGCCAGGTTCGGCAGGAACTGGCGGGCGGCGAACCCTGCCAGGGCCCCAAAGGCGATAAGCCGGAAGACGCTGACGGGAGAATTGGGGTCCGTGAAGGGATCAGATCCGAGAAAAACGGCGATGACCAGGATACTGACGATGGCTCCCATCATGCCCACGAGCCACTCACCAATGATCCCAAGATCTGCGACGGTGTCATTGTCGGTGGTGATTTCGCTGCGAGGCATGCGTAACTTCCCGGAGCCGCCGTCCTCGATCAATCCGTGAATCATGCCGCCGAAACCACCGGCGATTGCAACCGATATGAATTTGAAGACACCTTCTTGTCCCACAAAATAATACAAGACGAGACCAATCAAGACGCCAGCGATCAGGGTGAGAAGCAGGCCAATCCAATACAGAAAGTTCATTTGTAAGTTCCTGGCTGGTAAATCGTGTTGCTAACTTATGACTTCGGGGAGACCATGCTCGATGATCCGATGCACCACTTCTGTTGTGAGCTCGACCCCTTGGTTGTAAACGGCGTCACCGACCTTGCGGTCTTCGGTTTCCAGTCGGTAGCGTCCAATGCCGAAGTCGGCACTTTCCTGTGAGTGCCTATACGAATTGATCAGGCCCTTGCGTACATCCGACCAAAACCCTCGAACCAATTCTTCGCGACTAGGAGGTGGTTTAGGTTCGCTCATAAGATGGTTTTCCAATCTACTGGATAATCTGTGAGTCGTATTTGCTTTTGTCGTTGCTATGGATCAAAACATTCAACAGTTGAGCCGCCGCATCGGTATGGAAGCTGAACTGGTCTGAATCCTGCATGGCCGATCGTTGTTTCCAGAACGCCGATACCGGGCCACACACGATGTCGTACCACTCGCCGTTGTGCTGGGCATGAGGCCCATCATGATGGTTGATTTGAGGCGTTTGCGAGCTAGACGGCGTGCTGCTCTGGCGGCAATGTTGCACAAGACTCCAAAAATCTTCCTGGAGATAATCACCCAGTTGAAACGAAAGAACGTCAAGTTTGGCCAGTTGGTGACGCTCGACGTGAAAGGTGAGTACTACCGGTTGGTAGCCGGAAGTTCGGGAGAACCTTGGGTGATAGAAGCGAGCCCATGCCCAGTGCTTGGCTTGGCGTTCAAGCGTGGTTGTGTAGAAGCCCTGGCCGAAGTCGGTGTTCGCCCGGCCTAACTGCGGTTTGACTCCATGCTTCTCGATTTCATCCCGATCCTTCGTCGTGCAGCCGTGATAAAGGGTAACGTACTTGTTGCGTGGCGGCTTCCAGCCGGACGCCTGGGCTAAGATGGGCAATGGTAGCACTCCAGTTTCGCGTTTCCAGGGATTAGGATCGCGATTGTCTCATAATACAAGTCATAATGCAAAGAGTATAAGGTTAGAATAATGGAACGTTAACGCAGTCAGCCGGTGTTAAATGCTATGGACTGCAATCGCATGGTATGGTCAGGTGTGCTGGCGAATATTCCGCGCGATCAGACATGCGTAAGTTCCCTGGCACGAGCGGATCCCACAGCGATGGCCACCAGTAAGCAAGCCGCTTCGACTCTCAGGAGCAATTGGCAAAGGGAATCGTGTGGTTGGGGAAACAAAGCAATTCCTGTCAATTGCGGCCTGTACTATGCGCTGGTATACGGTGTCGCTGTCGTAAAAATCATAGTTTCCCCAGACTTCGCAGGCTAAAATAGACTCTCTTCAAGCCTAACGGATCACTTCCGGGGTGTGCCATCGATCACGCTTGCTCGTCCCCTCATCCATTTCCAGACGCCAAGATATCCATGTTGCGTTATCCCTTTTGCTTAACGGCATTCGTCCTGCTGCTTATCACTCTTTCTGCCCCGACTTTGCTCGGGAAAACGCTGGAGCAGCAGCTTCAGGCGATCGATCCCCAGCAGCTTGCTGTTGAAGCGAAGCAGTTGGGCGACGCCAAACGCGGTGCGATCTTGTTCTATCAGCCGCAGATGGCGTGTCGGTCGTGCCATGCGATGGATGACCAGGCCCTGCTTGGCCCGGACCTGACGCAGTGGAAGAAGCTGCCGTCGGATGCCGACCTTGTTGACGCGATCCTGTCCCCCTCGAAGCAGATCCGCGAAGGCTTCGAGGCGGTCAGCATTTTGACGGTCCACGGAAAGGTGATCACTGGGCGACAAGTCGAAAGCACGCCCGAACAGGTTGTGCTCCAAGAACTGACCGGTGCCCAGCAGCGGCATACGATTCCCACCGATGACATCGAAGCCCAAACGGCCGGTAAGCAGTCGCTTATGCCAGCAGGCCTTGCCAACCAGCTATCAAGCCGGCAGCAGTTTCTGGACCTGGTGCGTTACCTGATCAAAGTTCGTGACGGTGGTCGCATCGCAGCGAGGAACCTCGAACCGGCTCCCCATTTGTATGCGGTGAAACCGGTTCCCGAGTATGAAAAACGGATCGACCACGCTGGCTTGATTGCTGACTTGAACGATGCCAGCTTCAAGCGAGGCGAGGCCATCTACACGCGGGTATGCGCCAATTGCCACGGTACCCACGACAAAGCTGGATCGCTGCCAACTTCGCCTCGCTTCGCGTCAGCCAAGCTGAAGAACCGCATCGATCCGCACGGCATGTATCAAACGCTGACGCACGGCTTCGGCATGATGCAGCCGCAAGGATGGATGGTGCCGCAGCAGAAATACGACGTGATTCATTACATCCGCGAGGCCTACTTCAAGCCGAACAACCCGGCGCAGTATGCGAAGGTTGACGACACTTACTTGAAGAGCTTGCCCACGGGAGATTTTCGCGGGCCCGATCCTTCGCCCATGCAGCCCTGGATCACCATGGACTATGGTCCGTCGCTGATCAATACGTACGAAGTCGGTAATGACGGCTCGAACTTTGCCTACAAAGGGATCGCCACGCGGTTGGATGATGGCACTGGCGGCGTTTCGCGTGGCAGTCGCTGGATGATCTTCGATCACGACACGATGCGTATGGCCGCGGCTTGGCAAGGGAAGGGTTTCATTGACTGGCAAGGCATCCACTTCGACGGCAAGCATGGCGTCCACCCGCATATCGTCGGGCAGGTACTCGCCGCCAACAAAACGGCCCCAGGCTGGGCGAACCCTGAGGACGGTTCGTTCGCCGATCCTCGCGTCCTCGGACGCGACGGCCGCCGCTATGGGCCTCTGCCGTCATCGTGGGCCAAGTACCACGGGCTATATCGCCATGGCAACGATCGCATCATCAGCTATTCGGTTGGCAAGGCCGAGATTCTGGAGATGCCCCAACTGCTGGTCGATACGCCGGCTGTCTTTGCCCGGCACTTCGAGATCGCCCCGCACGATCACAAACTCGTCATGCGTGTGGCCGATTTGCCCGGCGGATTTTACGATCAGTCCGAGCTGGCGAAGTGGAAGAGCGATGACTCGGCCTATGTCGTCCAGGCTGGCAAAGACGCTGCACCAAAATCTGAAGGTCTGAAGTTTGATGGCGCAACGTCGGTGCAAATCAAAACAGGCGATGCGTTCGACATGACGAAGTCCGATTTCAGCATCTCGGCTCGCATTCGCACGAAACTAGGCGGCCCGATCTTCGCCCAGACTACGCCTGACCCGAAGTGGGTTCCTGATGGCAAGGTCTTCTTCGTGCGTGGGGGCAAGCTGTGTTACGACATTGGCTGGGTCGGCGTGGTAACCTCGAAGACAAGCGTCAACGACGACAAGTGGCATGACGTGGCGATGACCTGGGATCAGACGACCGGAATAGCCTCGTTGTGGATCGATGGCAAGCTTGACGCGCAGAAAGAACTTCGTCCGAAACAAACACTGAAGGGCACGGTGGTGAGAATGGGCTATGCCAGCCCTAATTTTCCGGACCCTGGCAAATATCAAGGAGAGATCGAATCGCTGCGATTCTATTCGGAAAAGCTATCCCCTGAGGCAATCGGAGACTTTACCAGCCAACCGCGGCCTGTCCCCCTGTGGCATAGCGATGTCTTGCCGAAAGGTAATTTATTTACGCCGTCAAAAGAGAAGCTTGAAGCAGAAATCATCCGGGGTGCTCGCCAGTCTTTTGCCCGGAATTACCTCATTGCTGGACTGAAAAATCCGCCATCGGCGGCCGCTTTTCGTATCGCCGGAAAGGCTCTTCTATTGGACTTGCCAGCCAGCGATAAGCCAGCGAAGTTCACGTTGTGGTTTACTTCGGCGGAAGAAGCTAAGGATGTCGATCAGATTGTCAATGCCGTGAAGCTGACTTCCGGCGACACGCCTGACCTGAAGATGGCCACGCAAGGAACTCCTGCGCGGTGGACGGAAGTGCTGGAAACGAAAACGGTGCCAGGGACCGAGGGTGGTCCGTTTGCGGCCGATGTGTTGACCTTGCCCGATAACAATCCGTGGAACGCCCAGATGCGGCTGACCGGGTTCGACTTCTACCCTGGCAGCGACCGCGCGGCCGTGTGTGCCTGGGACGGCGATGTATGGCTGGTCGATGGCCTGATGGCGAACGATGGTGCGCTTCGTTGGCGTCGCATTGCATCTGGCCTGTTTCAACCGTTGGGTTTGAAGATTGTCAACGGAGCGATCTACGTGACCTGCCGCGACCAGATCGTGATCCTGCGTGACCTCAATGGCGATCTGGAAACGGATTACTACGAGTGCTTCAACAATGATCACCAGGTCACCGAGCATTTTCACGAGTTCGCGATGGGGTTGCAGGTCGACGACGACGGCAACTTCTACTACGCGAAGTCGGCCCGGCACGCGTTAACTGCCGTGGTACCGCACCATGGAACGCTGCTGCGAGTTTCGCCGGATGGCAGCAAAACCGATATACTGGCCACCGGCTTTCGCGCTGCTAACGGCGTATGCTTGAACCCCGATGGCACGTTCGTTGTGACCGACCAGGAAGGACACTGGAACCCGAAGAACCGCATCAACTGGGTCGAGCCAGGGGGCTTCTATGGCAACATGTATGGCTACCACGACGTGACCGACGAATCGGACGACGCGATGGTCCCTCCCCTGGTTTGGATTACCAACGAGTTCGACCGTTCGCCGGCAGAGCTATTGTGGGTGCCGAAAGATTGCTGGGGGAATCTCGGCGGATCGCTGCTCAATCTGTCGTACGGGTACGGCAAGGTGTATATCGTTCCGTTTGAAACGGTCGATGGCGTGAAGCAAGGAGGCATGTGCGAGTTGCCACTGCCGCAGTTCCCTACCGGCATCGCACGTGGTCGTTTCAGCCCGGCCGATGGCCAGTTGTATGCTTGCGGTATGTTTGCCTGGGGCAGCAATCAGCAGCAGCCTGGCGGCTTCTATCGCATTCGCCGCACCGAGCAGTCGGTTTATTTGCCGATCGGACTGAACGCGACCATCGACGGCGTTCAGATGACGTTCAGTGGTAAACTCGATCCGGCCACGGCGACCAATCCGGACAACTACGCGATCACCGCGTGGAACCTGCTGCGCAGCAAGAACTACGGATCGAAACACCTCAACGAGCGTCCCTGGAAGGTCAGCGCCGCGAAGCTATCGGCCGACGGAACCACCGTTGCACTGACCCTGCCTGAGATCGAACCAACCTGGGGCATGGAGATTCGCTGCTTCCTGAAGTCGGCCGAAGGGAAACCGGTCGAGGTGCGGATTCACAACACGATTCATCGGTTGAAGGAGTCAGACGCGGCGAACTAAATCATATGAATCGCATGTCGGATTCTGCTTTAATTTGGCTGTGGCATGGTTTAGACTTCTACCACGCATGGTGAGTCGTTGCTCTTTACTATGGAACCGATGATGAGCTTGTATGGAAGATTGTCGCTGGTGGCTAGTTGGTTGCTGTTTGGATTGGCGTTGGGCTGTGGCCCGCTGATGGAACCCCGGCTGGATGCCACCAGCGAAGAGACTCTGCGTACTTCACTGAACCAAATGGTGAGCGGCATGAGCGAGATCGAGAGACGCGAGTTCATCGCGGATGCCCGGTCGATGCTTATCATGACCGGAGCACGTTCGCAGCAGCATGTCGATGCACTCAATGGTATCGAGACGCCCCCGGTCGAAGTGTTGAAACCACTGCACGGGATGACTGTTACCGAAATCCGAGCCAAGGTTGCCGATCGGAATACCAGGATGGCAGAGAGCTTCGAGAGAAGTCGCCAGATGGGGGACGAAATCAAGGCCAAAGCCCACGCCGGCATGCCTGAGATGCATCGTCCATTCGCACCGTAAGCCACCTGCGACAGATTCGGTTGACCCCATCAGAATCAGGCACTAGCAACCGCTTCGTAGCGTCTCGGCTGCCACGGCCAAATGAGGTTCGACGAGCGTAACGATGCGTGCGAATTTATCAGCGATCTCTTTATGCGGACACTCGGCCGCAGCATATTTGAGCACGACTACGGGACTCCCAATCGGCCCGGTCGCAATCAAGCCGTTCCAGGAACCACTCGGGAGGCGAACACTTGGTTCGTACTGCGACAGGCTCTTTATCAACTCGCCGATTTCATGACGCTGGCTTGCTGAAATGGCTCCCTGTACCGAAGTACCCACAAGCTTTCCTTGGATGCGGACGTGAATCTCTCCGTAGTAAGAACCGTCGGGATGGATGCCGCGGAGGAACCACATTTCACCCAAGCCGCTGCCCTGTTGAGGTGGATGCCAGCGTAAGATGATGTTTTCGGCGATTGGACTTGGCATTGCGATAGGACCGGCACTAAGCACGTATCGCGTCGATGGTGCCGCGGCTATCGGCGAACTCGTCGATCTCCAGCCCCATCATCTGGGCTTGGGTCAGCCACAGGTTGGCCAGCGGAGTTCCTTCTGGCATGTTGATATGCTGCCCCGTTTTCACCTTGCTGCCACCCCCGGCGACGACCAGCGGTAGGTCGTTGTACTGATGGGTGGAACCATCCCCCAGGCCGCTACCGTACGTAAAGAGCGTGTTGTCCAACAGCGATGTGCCGTCCGCTTCGACAATGCGGTCCATCTTACCGGCCATGTAGGCGAACTGCTGCATGTGGAACTCGTCGACCTTCAACAGGTCGTCGATCATGTGCGATTGATCGTGCGACATTCCGTGATGGCTGCGCGGTTTGTCAAACAGGCTCTCGAACATGAACGGCGTGTCCCACCGCTCGGGGCCGACCATGAAGGTCGCCACGTTGGTCAGGCCGGTCTGCAGCGCGGCCACCATTAAATCACCCATAAGGCGAATGTACTCGCCGCGCGGGAGGTAGGCTTCCGGAGGCTCTTCGAGATCGACTTTAGAAAGCTCGCTCTTCATTGTTTCCAGGCGATTCATCTGCATTTCGATCGCCCGGATCGAATCGAAGTACTCGGCGAATTTGTGACGGTCGTCGTAGCCTAACTGCTTCTTCAGGCTGTTGGCGTCTTCCAGCACCAGGTCGGTGATGTCCCGCAGTTGCTGGGTATCTTGCGTGGAAAACAGTCGGCGATACATCTTGCGTGGGTCGCGGATCGATGGTGCCAGGTGCCCGGTGCCGTACCACGAGATGTTGTCGAAGTAGATCGACTCCTTATTGTCGCGATGGCTGTTGCAGCTGAACTCGAGCGTGCGAAACGGGGTGTCAGTGCCGATTTTGTCCGCAACCAGGTGATCGAGTGTACGATCTAGCGGCCATGCAGTTCCCTTGATCGTGTATGGCTTCGCGCTACTAAGGTAACACGAAGCACACTGCGCATGGACGTCGGTCCCTTGCTGGAAGGTGCGATCCATGCCGGTGATCAGGTTGACCTTGCTTTTAAGCTCTTCCAGCGGCTTCATCGTGGGCGTGAGTTCGGTCAGCAACTTCTGCCGAAAGTTGGGGTCTTGCTCGTCGAGAGACCTCATCAAGGTCCCCATGTTTCCCACGGGAATCTTGCCGTTCTGTTCGCCGGGAAAGAACCCCCGCCGCACGACCCCAATCGGCACGTAGAAGATCGCCATTCGCTGCTGCACGGCTTTGGCCGCCGCGGCCTGGCCGGTACTGGCCAGCCAGGGAAGTGCGAGCATCGATCCCCCGACTCCACGGAGAAATCGGCGACGGTTAAGGGACCTCGTCATGGGTTCACCTTTTGGGATAGCTGATTTGGGTTCGACTGATCGGGACTACGTTTGGCCAGAAATGGCTGGCTGAGGATGACTTCTTTCAGCATCGTTTGCATGCGGAAATCATCGGACTTGGCATTTGCAACAATGGTGTCCAGGGCGATTTCGTCAGAAGGTACCAGTTCGCGCGCCAGAGAGAACGAAAGCAGGTGGCCTGCCAGGGCTCGAGCAAAGCGAGGTTCTTCGCGCAGGATGGCATCTTTGAACTCGATGATGTTAGTGAACTCGTGTTTGCCGAACAACTTGCCGGATACATCCACCTCGCGGCCGTTATCGTACTTCTCGCGCCAAGTGCCGATGGGGCTGTAGTTCTCCAGGGCAAAGCCCAGCGGATCGATCTGTTCATGGCAGCCGCGGCAATCGGATCGCTCGCGATGCAGTGCCAGGCGTTCGCGCAAGGTCAAGTATTCTTCGCCACTGGTAGGCTTCTCATCAAGGGGCGGCACGTCAGCCGGCGGCGGCTTGGGTGGGTTGTTGAAGATCACCGAGGCGATCCACGCCCCACGCGTGATCGGCTGCGTTCTTTGCGGGCCAGAGGTCATCGTCATGATGGCCGCATTGGTAATCATGCCCCCGTTTCGGCGATCAGCGACCGGTACACGCTCGAACTTCAAGACGGTGTCGTTGGCCCCCCGGACACGCTTGGCAGCGTCGGGGGAAGCCAGCGTGCCGTAAGCGTCTTCAAGCAGCTTCGAACGATAGGTGAAATCGGAATCGATCAACTGTCGGACAGGCTGGTTCTCGATCAATACCGTCTCGAAAACTAACAGCGGTTCGAGCATCATGTGCATGCTGTCGCGATATCGGGAAAAGTAGAAATTGGGATAGGTCTCGCGGTCAGGCACCGAAGAGATGATCCGTTCCAGTTGTAGCCATTGGGTCGGGAAGCTATCGGCGAACCGCTTCATCTTGCCGTTTTTCAGCATGCGGTCGATCTGCCGATTGAGCACCTCCGGTGAACGGAGTTCGCCAGCGGATGCGAGGTCGAGCAAGATTTGGTCGGGAATACTTCCCCACAAAAAGAACGACAACCGCGAGGCGAGTTCATAATCGTCGACCAACGTCGACTCTTCCCCGGAACTCTTCTGATCGTACACATACAAAAACTTCGGAGATGAGATCACGGCAGCCGCGGCCGACTTCATCGCTTCGGGGAACTCGACCTGCGCGTCAAGCTGTTGGGCCACATATTGCGAATATCGGTCGAGTACATCAGGTTCAACCGGTCGGCGAAACGCGCGAGTCAGGAACGGTTCTAACCGGCGGCGTGCTACCTCTTGGGCATTTTGTGCGGGGGCCGGCGCTGCGAAAAATGTTTTCCAGATACCCACGTTCTTGGGCGTAAAATCAGGGCTCTCGACGATCGACTTGCCAAGCTTGAGGAACTCTTGCATCAGCAGCGGAGAGAGCGTCAGGTGATCTCCGCGATTGTCGAAGCCATGTTCGGCCCGCAGGTCTTGCGGAATGACGACGACACCTGACAGGCGAGGTTCGATCATCTGCGACTTGCCCATAGGACGGCTTCCTACCGAGACGACCTTCGGCATCTGGCCGGTCTGCGGTTGAAAGTAGCCGCTGTGATCACGCATCATGCGTTCTGGCAAACTGAACACCACACACTTGAGATCGAACAAGTCGGTGACGGCGTTGTTGTACTGAAAGCGGTTCATCCGCCGCATCGGAACATGCGGCAGAGCTTCGTGCCTGGCGACCGCGCGATGCAGTTGTGTGGTCAGCGCGGAGAGGAACTGCGTCTGCAGCGTTTCCTCTAGCGGCGGCTCGTCCTCCGGCGGCATCGCACCGAACTCGACTGCTTCAATGGCCTGCCGCAATAGCTCTGCTGCCGGGATGTTTTCGCTATCGACTAGCGACCGCAAATCGACATCGCCAGAGAGATCATCGACGTCCGCGCCGTGGCACTTGATGCAGCGGGTTTGGATTGTGCGCGCCAGCACGTCCTGCTCCGGCTGGGGCTCGGCGGCGTGGGCTTGCGTACAATAAAACGAGAGCAGCAGGATCGCGGCTAGTCGCATCGTCGCCATGTTCGACAGCAGGCTGGGCATCAAAAACCAAGGCCTCCGCGCGGCACGTGGGGATAGGTCGGGGGAATCGTTGGCAGGCTATCAGGGGCGAAAACCACAGATAGCACGCATCCTTCGGGGTGCCACTGGTGGTTGGTCCAAACCCCCGGGAAAACGGGAAAGGAGTTTTGTGAGGAGGAATTATCGATACAACTCAAAGTTTATAGCAAAAAAACGGAGACACCACCATTTTTTACGGGGCCGAAAAGTTGAAAGTGTCTGGCTGTACCTAAGAGTTCTGCAGGCTCGAAAACCATTGTTGTATCGCTAGATTCCGCCTGGAAATCGAGTTCGCGGCAATTGCCAAGCTACGATATGGCCGTTTTTTGAAGCATTGAAATTTTCTATGTCTGGCATCCAATAAATAAATTATTCCGCGTGATGATCGACGCGATAATTAACGGTTAGAGAATCTGCCACGCAGATCATGAGGAGAAAGTTCGCACACAATGACGCTCGGACGTCCAACTGATTGGGAAGATGCTTCGCTTCGCGGAGCCGCGGACGTGCTTGCGCAGTTTGCTGCGGCTGCTCGGGTGACGTTTGACCGCGGCCAGGCCCGACGATTGCTGCACGAGGCCGAACGAGCCATCCCCGGCACCGACCCAGCCACATGGGGCTGCCGGCTGGTCGAGGTGGGTGAAAGCATAAATCTGAAGGTGCGCACCCTCGATGCCAGCATCGATCGCATTATCGAATTCGTCCAAGATGGTACCCCGGTTGCCTACGGTTCCGAGAACGAGCCTGGCGAGATTCGCTGGCGGATCCTGCTTCAAGCCAGGGGCAACAAGGTCCAGGTAAGCGAGCCGCAAACCGAGACCACACTGTGGCTCTCGCGTGCTGCATTGGCCAAAGACCTGACCCTATCGGGTAAAGATGCCAAGTGTCGCTGGATTGTCGGTCAACCGGCTCTCAGCTGTCAGGCTTCGGGGCGACCAACCAATATGCCCTCGAGCGAAGGGGGCAGCAAGCCGATCAATCGCTTGATCTCGCTGGTCATGCCTGAGAAACGCGACCTGTGGATTCTGTTGATCTTCTCGGCTATCGTCGGTTTGCTGGCACTGGCCACCCCGGTCGCCGTGGAAGTGCTCGTTAATACGGTCGCATTCGGCAGGTATCTGCAGCCGGTCATCGTACTGGCGTTGCTGTTGTTCGTCTTTCTGATGTTCGCCGCCGCGATGCGGGCGTTGATTATCTACGTGGCGGAAGTCTTGCAGCGACGAATCTTCATTCGTGTGGTCGAAGACCTCGCCTACCGCTTGCCGCGCGTCGAACAGGAAGAATTCGACAACCACCACGGCCCCGAGCTGACCAATCGCTTCTTCGATGTGGTGACGGTCCAGAAGTCGGTTTCGTCGCTGCTGCTGGATGGCGTGGCAATCGTGCTGCAAACGATTATCGGGATGGCGGTAATTGGGTTTTATCACCCGTTTCTGCTGGGGTACGACATCGTCCTTTTGATGCTCATCATCCTGGCCGTTTCGGTACTGGGACGCGGAGCGGTGAAGACTTCCATCAAAGAATCAAAGGCAAAGTACGCCGTTGCCGAGTGGCTGCAGGAACTGGCCCGGCATACGACGGCCTTCAAGATGAACGGTGGGCAGACCTATGCCCTTGAACGTGCCGATGACTTGGCCGTGCATTGGCTGGAAGCACGCCGGGCGCACTTCCGCATCCTGGTGCGACAGATTCTCTTCGTGTTGGGGCTGCAAGCAGTGGCGGCAACCATCTTGCTGGGCATGGGAGGCTGGCTGGTCGTCTCTGGCGAAATGACGCTGGGGCAACTGGTCGCGGCGGAACTCATCGTGATGACGATCCTCTCGTCGTTTGCCAAGCTGGGAAAACACCTGGAAAGCTTTTACGATCTGCTGGCTTCGATCGACAAGCTGGGGCAACTGTTCGACCTGAGCATCGAACAGCACGACCGCTTGTTCCATTTGCGCGAGGGAGAACCGGCACGTATGTGCTTCCGCAACGTGTCCCTTGCCAATCACGAGCGGCCAGTCTTTTCGGACCTTACTCTCGAAATCGAACCAGGCATCTCGCATGGGATCTACGGCGACTCCGGTGCCGGCAAGTCGACCTTGCTGAGCTTGCTGTGCGGGCTGCGTCATCCGAACAAGGGAGGTGTCGAACTCGACGACATCGATATCCGCGAACTACGCCCCGACTCGCTGCGAGAACACATCGCACTGGCAGGCGACATCGAGATTTTCCACGGAACGATTCACGAAAACATTCATCTCAACCGGGCTCATATCAATGCCCGCGATGTACACGACGCGTTGGCTACGGTTGAATTGTTGGATGAATTTCAAGATTTGCCCGACGGGCTCAATACTGTCGTGCAGACACACGGACATCAACTTTCTCGCAGCCAGGCCGCGCGCATGATGCTCGCCCGAGCCATCGTCGGGCATCCGCGAATGCTACTTTTGGATGGCGTGCTCGATGGCCTTTCCGACGACCTGGCCGACCGGCTGCTAGCTCGCTTGCAAGAGGAAAAGAGCTGGACGCTGGTGGTCGCAACGGCGCGAAAGCGCCTTGCCGAGCAGTGCGATCAACAGATCTCGCTGCGCTCCGGCGGGACTACCCGAAACACGCAGGTAAATACACGGTAAACCAAATCGATTCTAAGGGTTCTAAGCAGCTGCTTCCGATGAACAAAGTGGGTTTGACGAATATGGCGACCACCACGCAATCATATGACGATAGCTTGCCAGCGTTGAAGCTAGTGCAGTCTTCGCGTTGGGTTTGGCGGCTGGCCAATGCGCTGCTGGTGATGCTGATGTTGAGCATCGTCGGCATGATTTTCGTGCCGTGGCAGCAGTCGTCTCGTGGGGCGGGACAAGTCATCGCTTACGCACCGCAGGAACGGCAGCAGATGGTAACGGCCCCGACCAAGGGAATCGTCTCCGAGATTATGCCTGACTTGCGAGAGGGGTCGCCGGTGAAGAAAGGAGACCTGATTCTCGAGATGGAACCAGCGGCGGCCAACCTGGTCAACCAGTTGGAAGCTTCGCTGCGAGATCTCGACGCCAAGGTTGAAACGGCCCAGGTTAAAGCTGAGGTGTATGGCAGAAATGTCATCGATTTCACTGAAGCCAAAACCGCCGCGGTTTCCGCCGCCGATCAACTGGTGGAAGCGGCCAAGGCCAAGTGGGATGCGAAACGAAAGCTAGTACCTGGCTACGAAGCCAAGCGGTTGCAGGCTCAGCTGAATCTGGATCGTCAGAAGAAGCTGTTCGATGAAGGTCTGCAGTCGGAAAAGGAGTTGGAGAAACTGAAGAAGGACCTCGATGTCGCCGAGGCTGATCTCGAGTCGGTCAAGCTCGACGTCGAGGCCGCGCTCGGAGAGTTGGAAGCAAAGAAGAACGAACGGATTCAAAAAGAGCGGGAAGCCCAAACGAAGGTCGACTATGCCAAAGCAATGCAGCAGGAAGCCTTGGGGCAGGTAGCCACCGCCAACAAAGAACGCCGCGACGTTAACATCAAGCTCTCGGAACTACAGCGTCTGAAAATCAGAGCCCCCCGCGATGGAACCTTGTATCGAGTCGAAGTATTCGAGCAAGGGCAGATGTTAAAAGAAGGAGATCCCCTGTTCACGATCGTCCCGGAGGCAACCCAACGGGCCGTCGAACTTTGGATCTCTGGGAACGATGTTCCCTTGGTACACACGGCCGATCATGTTCGGCTGCAATTTGAAGGTTGGCCTGCCGTGCAGTTTGCCGGCTGGCCCTCGGTCGCGGTCGGAACGTTCGGCGGCACGGTAGCCAGTGTCGACGCCACCGACGACGGGCTCGGCAATTTCCGCGTATTGGTCGTTCCTGACGCCGACGCCGAGAATGCCTGGCCAGATGAAAGATACTTACGACAAGGCGTCCAGGCCAACGGCTGGGTGATGCTGAATCAGGTTCCTTTGGGCTATGAAATATGGCGACAACTAAACGGATTTCCCCCTACGGCCGCCGACAGCAAGGCCAAGAGCAAGGATGCTACGAAGCCCAAGATCAAGCTTCCCAAGTAAGATCTTCGGCCTCGCTGGTTGTCTCCTGCTTGTTTCTGTCGGCCGTGGTGCTGGCCGGGTGTCGCGCGTCCACACCGAGCCCGCCTGACTACTCGGAACACGTCACCACCAAGGCCAGGCATCACGCTCAGCATGCCTCCCCTGCCCCGGAGATTGATGCTCAAACGCGGGCCGATCTGCAAATGGTCTCGTTCGAGGAAGAGGCCCAGTCAAAAACAGAAGACCTGCCTACACTGCAGTCGGTTCCTCTCGAAGAAGCGCATTCCGTTCCCCCGGAAGAAGTCCAGCCGGCACCGCTTGAAGTAGAAGACGTGCTAACGGCGGTTCAGGCATCGTATCCACTGCTGACCAGCGCCTATCTGGGGCGCGATGTCGCCGCCGGTGACAATATCGCCGCGTGGGGTGACTTCGACTTGAAGCTTAAGGGTTCGTCGATCTCGCGTCCGGAAGGTTACTATCAAACCTATCGCAACGCGGTGTCGATGGAGAAACCTCTCTTTTCCGGCGGCTACTTGTACGGCGGTTATCGTTTGGGGGAAGGCAACTTTCCGCCCTGGTACGGCGAGCGGCAAACCAACGGCGGTGGTGAGTTCGCAGCCGGAGTCGGCGTTCCGCTGCTGAAAGATCGCACCATCGACAAACGTCGCGCCGAACTGTTTAAGGCGCAGCTCGAACGACAACGCGTTGAGCCGGAGATCCGCGCTCAGTTGATCGAGTTCTCGCGCGTGGCGACTATTTACTACTGGGACTGGGTTGCCGCCGGTCAGGCCCGCGATGCCCAGCAAGGGCTTCTTTCGCTGGCCCAAGCACGAGTGCAGAGCATTCAACGGCGGATCGAACTGGGAGACCTCAAGTCGATTACCCGCATCAACAACGAGCAACTCATCGCCGCGCGTGAAACGAAGCTGATCGAAGCGGAACGTAAGCTGCAAAACGCGGCGATCAAGCTGTCCCTCTTCTTTCGCGATCCCGCCGGCGAGCCACTCTTGCCGCATGAATCGCTGTTGCCAGGCAATTTTCCTGCGCAGCAGCTTCCCTCGGAAGCGGACTTTGCCGATGCAACCGACGCCGCGATCGCTTCGTCGCCGCTATTAGCGGAAATGGATTGGAAGATCCGTCAAACGCGAATCGATCTGCAGCAGGCCGAGAACACGCTACTGCCCAAGCTCGACGCGCAGCTGTACGCCTCGAAGGATATCGGCGAACCGACCAGTTCCAAGGGAGACAAGACGCCGTTTGAGTTAGAGCTGGGGCTGTTCGGCGAGGTGCCCCTGCAGCGCCGCGAGGCCTACGGCAAACTCACTTCGACCCAGGCCAAGCTGCAGCAGTTGTCGGCCAAGCGTCAGTTCACCGAAGACAAAACAGTGGCTGCCGTACAAGATGCGGTCTCGGCCCTTTTGAACGCCCACGCGCGAATTCGCCGGGCCGAACAGAACGTTCGCCTGGCCGACGAAGCCTTGCAGTTGGCCCGCATTCAGTTTAACGAAGGGGACATCGACCTGGTCGAACTCAACATCTACGAACAGGCCACCACCGACGCCCGCCTGATCGACATCTCGGCCAAAGCCGACTTCTTCAAAGCCACGGCAGACTACCAAGCCGCCCTGAACATCACGCCGTAGCGACCCCCTGCTGCGTGGTCATCATGGTTCGTTCAACACCCTTGGGCATTACCGTTTGGCGTTCGCCCCTGAAATGTGGATAATAGCGGCGTGTTCCCCCCTCACTTTGCCCCTCATGCCACAAGCTCTGAAGGATCGATCGATGAATCAGTTCGCCCTGAGCGAAGAACAAGTCGCGCAGTTTCAAACCGCAGGCTTTTTGATTGTCCGCAGTTTGTTCGACTCGTCGGAAATGGAAGGCCTGCTCGCGTATGCTCGGGCCGATCAAAACCTGATGGGGCAGTCGCATGTGAAGACCGATGCTTCCGGCAAAGAAACGCGTCTGACCGTTCGCAACGATTTGGACGAGGCTTCCCTCTACACGGCGATCGTTCACAGTCATCGCGTCGCCGTCACCATGCAGACACTGCTGGGGGACGAGGTTTATCACTACCATCACAAGATGATGCTCAAGCAGCCTAAGACCGGCGGGGCCTGGGAGTGGCATCAAGACTACGGCTACTGGTATGAAAACGGCTGTTTGTACCCTGATATGGGCAGCTGCATGATCGCCGTCGACAAGGCCACCAAGGCCAACGGCTGCCTGCAGGTACTCAGCGGAACGCATCATCTGGGGCGCGTCAATCACGTGAAGATCGGAGATCAGACCGGTGCCGATCCGCAGCGCGTCGAAGCAGCGATCCAGCGGCACGAACTGGTCTACTGCGAGATGAGCCCCGGCGATGCGGTCTTTTTTCATAGCAACCTTTTGCATCGCTCGGACGAGAATGTTTCCGACGATCCGCGCTGGTCGCTCATCTGCTGCTATAATACGCGGCACAACGATCCGATCGTCACCGGCGGTCGCCACCCCAACTACTCTCCTCTGGAAATCTGGCCCGACCAGCGGGTCTCGCAAGCGATCCAGGCCGTCTCCTCTGCCAACTGAATCGCATCGATGAAGGCACTTCTATGACACGTATTGCTCTTTTGGGTACCGGCCTGATCGGTCGCTTCTACGCACAATCGCTGCACGGCAAGCGTTCGCGCGATCGGATTCAGGTTGTCTATTCCCGCAGTCCTGATCGCGCGGCTGCGTTCGCCGACGAGTTCGGAATTTCGCAGCACACAACCAGCTGGCAGGAAGCGATTGCCAGCGACCAGATCGACGCCGTCGTCATCGGTCTGCCCAATCACCTGCACCTGGAAGTCGTTCTCGCAGCCGCCGCGGCGGGTAAGGCGATCCTGTGTACCAAGCCGCTGGGGATCAACGCAGAGGAAGCTCTGCAGATGCTCAATGCGGTCGAAGAAGCCGGCGTCTATCACGCCTACCTCGAAGACCTCGTCTACACGCC
>NZ_PUIA01000034.1 GCF_002967715.1 Blastopirellula marina | reverse complement strand
GCAATAAAAAAGCCCCGCTTGAGTTAAGCGGGGCTTTGGAAGTGTAAATGAATCCGGCGATACCTACTTTCGCACTGGTGGGCACTATCATCGGCTGGTTGTGCTTAACTGCTGTGTTCGGAATGGGAACAGGTGTTTCCACAACCATATGGTCACCGGAAAAAACCTGACTGACGTGTGGGCCAAGTCAGGCTTAATTTGGTTTGGTAGAGGTGTTTGCGTCGTTGCAACACGTTCAATTTCGAGAACTTCGTTGTCTGAAGCTTTGTGAATCGCACTTATTCATGAGTCGCTTCCGCGACTGCTTTGCTTCAAGTTCGCAAGGTTATGATAACCTGCTAACGAGTGAGCGTTGAATATAAGTGGTCAAGCTTTCGTCCGTTAGTACCAGTTAGCTGAACTCATTACTGAGCTTACACATCTGGCCTATCAACCTGGTCGTCTTCCAGGGGACTCTCGTACAAAGTACTTACGAAACCTAATCTTGGAGCGGGCTTCACGCTTAGATGCTTTCAGCGTTTATCCTTTCCGTTCATAGCTATCCAGCCGTGCCACGGGCATGACAACTGGGACACCAGAGGAACGTCCTTCCAAATCCTCTCGTACTAAAGAAGAATCTCCTCAAGTTTCGTACGCCCACAGCAGATAGGGACCGACCTGTCTCACGACGGTCTGAACCCAGCTCACGTACCACTTTAATCGGCGAACAGCCGAACCCTTGGGAGCTTCTTCACCCCCAGGATGTGATGAGCCGACATCGAGGTGCCAAACCGCATCGCCGCTATGGACGCTCGGATGCGATAAGCCTGTTATCCCCGGAGTACCTTTTATCTGATGAGCGATAGCCCTTCCATACGGGACTACCGGATCACTATGACCTACTTTCGTATCTGTTCGACCTATGGGTCTCACAGTTAAGCACCCTTCTACCATTGCGCTCTATGCCTGATGACCAACCAGGCTGAGGGTACCTTTGCACTCCTCCGTTACTCTTTGGGAGGAGACCGCCCCAGTCAAACTGCCCAACTGACACTGTTCCTAGTCTGGATTCACAGAAATTCTAGGTTAGAGCTAAAACATATTCAGGGTGGTATTTCAAGGATGGCTCCATCTACACTGGCGTGCAAACTTCAAAGCCTCCCACCTATCCTACACAAAACATATCTCAGACCAATATCAGCCTACAGTAAAGGTTCACGGGGTCTTTCCGTCTAACTGCGGGAACGTGGCATCTTCACCACGACTACAATTTCACCGGGTCGGTGGTTGAGACAGTGCTCCAGTCATTACGCCTTTCATGCAGGTCGGAACTTACCCGACAAGGAACTTCGCTACCTTAGGACCGTCATAGTTACGGCCGCCGTTTACCGGGGCTTCGGTCGAGAGCTTGCACCCGCTTCCTTAACCTACCGGCACCGGGCAGGCGTCAGACCCTATACATCCTCTTGCGAGTTGGCAGGGTCCTGTGTTTTTGATAAACAGTTGCCAGAGCCGATTTTCTGTGGCCCCCAACAGCGTGAACCGTCAGGGGCACCCCTTATCGCGAACTTACGGGGTCATTTTGCAGAGTTCCTTAACCACCGTTCTCCCGAGCGCCTTAGTCTACTCGACTCGCCTACCTGTGTCAGTTTTAGTACGGTTACAGTTGCTTCAACCTTTAGAAGCTTTTCTTGGACGTCCCGCTGATGATTACCTCCGAAGAGTCAGCGCTCTAACTTGGCTTATGAGGACGGATTTGCCTATTCCTCACCTTGCTAGAGCCCACGGACTGTTCCACCAGTCCGATCACCTTTGAAACGCCGTCCCTCCATCAGTCCACAACCGTAGCGCAGGAATATTGACCTGCTGTCCATCGTCTACGCTTTTCAGCCTCGACTAAGGGACCGGCTAACCCTGGGCGGAATTGCCTTCCCCAGGAAACCTTAGGCTTTCGGCGAACAGGATTCTCACCTGTTTTATCGTTACTCATTCCGGCATAATCACCCGATCGCCCCAACACCGCTCCTTACGGTACGGCTCGTATCTGACGATCGGCGCTCTCCTACCATTCTTTCGAATCCGCTGCTTCGGTGAAATGCTTACTCCCGTTCATTATCGGCGCAGAATTGCTCGACCAGTAAGCTGTTACGCACTTTTTAAATGGTGGCTGCTTCTAAGCCAACATCCTGGTTGTCTCGGCAATTCAACTTCCTTAGTGACTGAGCATCTCTTGGGGACCTTAGCAGACGGTCTGGGTTGTTTCCCTCTCGACCGCGAAGCTTATCCCTCGCGGACTGACTCCTGAGATAGTCATACCGGTATTCGGAGTTTGGTCCAGCAGGGTACCCCGGGAAGGGCCCCAAACCGATTCAGTCTCTCTACCCCCGGTATGTAGTGGCTCAAGGCTAGCCCAAAAGCTATTTCGGAGAGAACGAGATATCTCCACGTTTGATTAGACTTTCACTCCTCCCCACAAGTCATCCCCTCGGTTTTCAACCCAAGTGGGTTCGGTCCTCCACGCGGTATAACCCGCGCTTCAACCTGCTCATGGGTAGATCACGTGGTTTCGCGTCTACCACCTACGACTAACGCCCTATTAAGACTCGGTTTCCCTCTGGCTACAGCCCGTAAGGCCTTAACCTGCCGCAGACGGTAACTCGCCGGATCATTATGCAAAAGGCACGCCGTCACCCATAAATCGGGCTCCGACCGCTTGTAGGCACATGGTTTCAGGTTCACATACCTCCCCTTGTCGGGGTTCTTCTCATCTTTCACTCGCGCTACTGAGTTCACTATCGGTCATCAGAGAGTATTTAGCCTTGCGGGATGGGCCCCGCCGATTCAGTCCAGGTTTCACGTGACTGGACCTACTCAGGTACCTCTCGGAAGACTACACAACTTTCGCCTACGGGACTGTCACCCTCTATGGTTGACCTTTCCATGTCATATCGGCTAGTCGGCAGTTTTGTAACTTCCATATGAAAGGCCCTACAACCCCTTGAGGAAAATCCTCAAGGTTTGGGCTATTCCGCGTTCGCTCGCCGCTACTGACGGAATCGATTTTTCTTTCTTCTCCTCCAGGTACTTAGATGTTTCAGTTCCCTGGGTTGAACAGGAATCCCGGGATCAACGTTCGTTTGACAACTCCCCCAGGCTTATCGCAGTCTTCCACGCCATGTCTTCTGATGCCAAGACATCCCCCATGTGCCCTTAATAGCTTGACCACAAATATTCAAAGCTCGCTTAGGGTTAGCTAACCCATACGAACTTGAACAATCAAACTATTTCGGACTACCTATTATTGTGCTTCGCTTGTCTAAGAGCTAAGCACAGGATCCGATCTTGTAACGATTCACAATGCTGCGTGACACAATTCACTTGCCAACCCTCTCAGGCTGGCCATGTAAAAAGGCCCGACAGACATCGAGATTCTCTTTAAGAACGGCTATCACTCAATATCGGCACTGCTTTAGATCTCAGCGAACTGAGAATCGTAAGTAGCACACTTTGGTAATAACCATAACTCTATGAAATTGCATCGTTTGTGTCGCAACAAAGCTTCCATCGAACTCTCAATCTGCCAGTGG
>NZ_PUIA01000033.1 GCF_002967715.1 Blastopirellula marina | reverse complement strand
TCCTCGCATTGGGCGAGAGAAACGCTTCGGCACACCTTCTTGATCTCGGGAATGGCGCTCGGCGTGATACTTAAGCTACGCAAACCGAGCCCAATCAGCAACATGGCATAGATCGGATTTCCCCCCATTTGGCCGCAAAGGGTCGTCTTAATGTCGGCTTCTTTCGCCAGACGGACCGTCATTTCGATCAAACGGAGGACTGCCGGGTCGCAGTTGTTGTATAGCGCCGCTACTTCTTTGTTGCTACGATCGACCGCCAGGGTGTACTGGACCAGGTCGTTCGTGCCAATGCTGATAAAGTCGACCTCTTTGGCGAAATGATCGAGCATGATCACCGAAGATGGGACTTCGACCATCATGCCGATTTTCAGGTTGCGGTCGTAGGGAATCCCTTCTTCATCCAGGTCTTCCATAATATCGGTCAGCAGCATTTTCGCCTGCCGCAATTCGTGCAGGGTGCTGACCAGGGGGAACATCACATGGATTTCCCCCAACATGCTTGCTCGCAAGATCGCTCGTAACTGCGTACGGAATAACGAGATATTGCGAAGCGACAGTCGAATGCTGCGCACTCCCAGGAAGGGATTCGATTCAGCGACGCGGCTCTCGCCAACGCCGCGGGCAATCTTGTCGGCGCGCAGGTCGAGCGTGCGGATGACGATCGGGGCGCCCCCCTTTTCTTGGACCACTTTGGCGTAAACCTGGTAGTGGTCCTCTTCGGTCGGCTCCTGGTCTTGGCCCAGGTAGAGGAATTCGGTTCGGTAGAGCCCGATCCCTTCGGCGCCGCGCTGCTGGCAGGCGTCGACCTCGTGGGGAAATTCAATATTGG
>NZ_PUIA01000032.1 GCF_002967715.1 Blastopirellula marina | reverse complement strand
CAACATCTCGGCGCCCATCGGCAAGCCGCTGTAAGCGTTGTACGACTCGACAGCAATTCGCCCGGTGGTCAGCCACTCGGTCGGTAGTCGCAGGTGATACTCCAGCACGTCGTATTCGTAGGGCGGCATCATTCCGCCGAGCAATGTGCAAAGGACGATCGGCGCCGCTGCGGCGATCCAGATCCAAGGAATCGGTTCGCGGGCCGTCACCGTTTCGCTGCGCGACGCTTGCTCGCGATACCAATCCCATCCGCCCCAGCCGGCCAGTCCCAACAGCGGCAAGACAATCAGCGCCGGGTAATGCAACAAGCCGACAAAGCCGATCAAGAACGTCCACAGCGAAACGGCCGCTAGTCCCAAGGCGGCGGCGAACACAAATGTTTCGAGCCGTGACAATAAATCTGACAAACCGATCCGCGTTACCAAGCAGCGACCAATCAGCGTGGCGGCCAATACGATCACCGCCGCCAGCAAAAAGACCGGCGTTCGTTGCGTGAAGAAGGGGAC
>NZ_PUIA01000031.1 GCF_002967715.1 Blastopirellula marina | reverse complement strand
CCTTACGCTCAAGATCGCTTGGCCGCCGCCGGCGGTTTGACGGGCGCTGTCGCTGGCGCCGCGATCGGCAGCGCGACCGGTAACGCAGGCGCTGGCGCACTGATTGGCGCCGGCGTGGGCGCGGTCGCCGGATCCGCCACTGGCGCGGCGATCGATGAACAGGAAGCCCGCAACCAGGCGATCATTCAGCAAAGCCTGGGGCGCCAATTGGCTGGCGCTACCACGTTCCAAGATGTCGTCGCCATGTCGCAAGCCGGTCTGGGCGACCAGGTCATCATCACCCATATCAACAAACATGGCGTCGCGACTCCGCCCACGCCGCAAGACTTGATCGGCCTGAAAAGCGCCGGCGTCAGCGATCCGGTGTTGGCGACGCTGCAAAATCCGCCGCCGCTGGTGCAGCCGGTCCGTTATGTCGATCGCCGGCCGGTGGTGGTCGAAGAAGTCTATTACGATCCGTGGTGTTATCACCCTCCTTATCGTTATCGTCATCATCGCCATTGCCCTCCGCCCGGCGTTTCGTGGTCGATCGGGGTTCATCGCTAAGGGAAGTTGGCGTTTGAG
>NZ_PUIA01000030.1 GCF_002967715.1 Blastopirellula marina | reverse complement strand
TCGATCGGGCGATCGGGGATGACCATCAGCACCTCACCACAGCAGGGGCAGATGATGCGGTTCCCATCGCGCACGGCAACCTGCGGAGTCTGGCTGTGATGGCCGGCTCCGTGTTGTTCAGGTTGTTCGTGGGAATGGGACATTTTTCTTGTGGGTTGAGTGGAAATGGTGTTCGCACGCCCAAGCAGACTTGGGCGTGGCACCCGGGGGATCTGTTTCCGGGTCCTGGATTCGAGGGGGAATCGCAGGGGTTCCCCTAAGATATGTGAACATGTGTATACATGTCAAATGTTTGGGGGAGATTTTTTGGAAGAGTTTTTTGCCTGGTCTTATCCGCGTAAGTCTGCGTGATCCGCAGTTGTCTTTTTTATTGAGAACTTGAGAGCTGGTACTTGGTTTGACCCTCATGCTGGCCCTCTCTCCGGCGGGGTGAGAGGACGGGAGGTTTCAGGCTTGGGCAAAGTAATCGCAGTTGGGCATCTTTGTCGGCGGGAACGTAGTCTTTGCCCGAAATTGAAATGCCCGTTTGGCAATCGTGTGTTTGGTGTTGGTGGGCAACAAGGTCGGCCTGAGCTTGGCGAGCGGTTGTTTGGCGAGCGCTTGAATGCTCTCGTGCTGCTGAGTCGTCGCCAGCAAAATGCAGTGAGGAGAAAGATTTTCCTAGACAGGTGATTCAATAGGCAAAAAGTCTTGTTATGCTGGGGAAAGGCTTCTCGTCTGCCCGAATTGCCATTGGTGTTTGGCGGCTCGGCGGTTGCCAGGCCCCCTGCACTTCCCTTGCCGATTTTCCTTTTCCTGTTGCTGCGGTCTGTCATTGGTTCCTGATGCGCGACTGCGGTGAATTTCCCGTCGAATAACCACCGAACAAACTACTCGGAGTTTCTATCATGCGTGTTCTTTCGTTGCTTCTGGCGATTGTCGTTTCCGTTGGGTCGGCCTGTTCGTTGTTGGCGGAAGAGAAGCAGCAGCCGGTGCGAATGGGCAGCGGGCTGATGACCTTCGACACGGTTCCTGGCTGGGGCCTGCGTCCTGATGGGCATTCGGCGATTGGCCCGTGCCACGGTTCGGTGGTGATCGACAAGGCCGGCAACATCTATACCAGCGCTCAGGCCGGGGTCTTTATCTTTTCGCCGGACGGCAACGTGATTCAAAGCTACCTGGGGAAAGACTACTCGAACATCCACGACATGGAGATCCGCGCCGAAGGGGACAACGAGTTCATCTACGGTGCCCGCAATAACGACGCCGAAGGGATTAAGTTCAATGCCCACACCGGCGAGATCGTCTTGCGGCTCAAGGCCCCAGAGGAAGCCGGCCTGGGCAAGATCAAGTTCAACCCGACCGCGATCACTGTGGCCGCCAGCGGCGATATCTATCTGTCCAACGGTTACGCCACCAACCATATCTTCAAGTACGACAAAGATGGCAAGTACGTGATGCACTTCGGCGAGAAGGGGAACGGCATGAAGCAGTTCAACACGGCCCACGGCATGACGCTCGATACGCGTTACGAACCGAATCGCTTGCTGATCTGCGATCGCAACCACCAACCCAAAGGCCGCCTGCTGCACTACACGCTCGACGGCGAGTTCATCGAAGAAGTAACGACCGGCCTGGGCATGCCGACCTCGGTCGCCATCCAAGGCGATTTCGTCTCGGTGCCAGATTTGCACGGGCGTCTGGTCGTGCTCGACAAAAACAACACGATCATCGCCGTGCTCGGCAACAACCCCGATCCCGCGAAAGGCCGCAACTACAACGTCCCGCAAGATAAGTGGGTAGAAGGCCAGTTCAGCGGAACGCACGGTTCGTTCTGGGATGCCGAGGGGAACCTATACGTGCAAGACTGGAACGTCGCCGGGCGAATTATGAAGCTGGTGCGAGTCGACATCACGAAGTAACGTGAATCGAAGCAAATCTGAGCCATGCCCACAAACGCGGTGGCATGCTCTTGGCGTGGGGCGAAGATGGTATGACCGACAATCCTTACCAGTCTCCGCACGAATCCTTTCAACCTTCCCATGCATCGAGCACCGCGAGCATCTTGGGCTGGCACCTTCTGGCCCCGCTGGCCAGCGGCCTGGGGACGGTCGTCCTGGTAGTGGCCGTGTTGCACGTGCACGCGGATAGAAGTAAGTCGCGGCAACCGATCATCACGTATGAGGGGCTGTTCGCGCCCTGGATGCCGCAGCTTATCTACGTGGGCCTGGGGTTGTCGCTGTTGGGTGTCGTTGCCGGTATGGTGGCCAGTAGTTCAAGGCACAAGTGGCTATTGATTGAGGGCGCATTGCACTGTCCAGAGGCACACGGAGTGTATTGGGCAGGTTCTAAGCAGCCGCAGCCACCTTCTCCGCGGCCAGTCGCTTCGCTTCCTGTTCCCGTTTCTTCGCTGGCCGTTCGTCTTTCCAGCGGTTGTGCACCCACCAGTATTGTTCGGGGTCGCGGCGGACGACTCGCTCTAGCATTTCGTTGTACCACTGGGTGACTTCTTTCACCCCTTTGGCTTCGCTTGCTGTGGCGGGGTCGTAGATGCCTTCGACGCCGAATTCGAATTGCATGGGGCCGCCGGTGCGGCGCATGTAGAGGAATACCAGTGGGGCACCGCTGGTCATCGAGAAGACGCTGATCGCTTTGTGGTACGAGGCCGGGCGGTTCATGAATTCAACCCAGCACCCCTTGGGGCCGGCGTTTTGATCGCACAGGAGGGCCAGCGTTCCGTTTTGGTTGAGCACCTGTTCGATGTACGGGGCGCTTCCCTGCTTCGGCAGGATGATCTGGCCGGTGCTGCTGCGGAACTCTTCGAGCCACTTATGCAAGAATGGATTATCCAGCGGACGGGCCACGGTGTACGTGGGGAAGCCGAGCATACCGGTGCAGTAGCCCATCACCTCGAAGTTGCCGAAGTGACCCAGCAGCACCACCACCGGGCGGCGGCCGAGGGCCTGCTCGATTTGGATGTGGATGTTCCGCATGGTGATATGCTTGTGCCAGTTGGTATCGTGCAGCTTGCGCGGGGCGTGGGCGATCTCGCAGACCATCAGGCACAAGTGGTACCAGCTGCGGCGGGCCAGCTTCTTGCGCTCTGGCGGGGAAAGCTCGGGAAAGGCATGCGCCAGGTTCGAATCGACCAGCTTGCCGCGGATCTTCAGGACGTCGCTGGCCAGCCAGGCCAGGAATTTGGAGACCTGGGCGCAGACCGAAAGAGGCGTGGCCTGCACCGTGCAGATGAACAGGCGAACGATCAGATAGACGAGGTAATCAACAACGAGCTTGGGCCTCATTTCGCCTCCGTGCGATGCTTGGCCGGTAGTGGATCGATGGGTCGCGGGCTATTGTGAGGAAAAGACAGCTATCAGGAAAGATCAATCCGCGAAGGATGTTTGGCTGCCTCAAGTTAGGCTGACTGGCAATTCAGGGGTGCTTTACCCAATTGGAGACTCCCCAATTGGTAAAGAATATTCGCTGGCCAGGGTCAGCTGGCGGACCCCTTCGTAGGCTATCACGCCGGCGGTTACCGCCAGGTTCAAGCTGCGGACGTCGGTTCGCATGGGGACCGAAATGGCGGTCTGCTGGTTCGCTTCGACCAGCTCGCGCGGCAGGCCTTTCGACTCGCAACCGAAGACGAACGCGTCTCCTTTCTGGAAGCTGACGGTGTGATAGCTGCTTTTGGCGGTCTTGGTTAAGTACCACTTGCGATTGGACTTAAGGCGGTCGTCGAGGGTCTGCCAATTGGGGACGACTTCCCAATTGAGGTGCTGCCAGTAGTCCATGCCGGCGCGGCGAAGGGCGGCATCGTCGACCTGAAAGCCGAGGGGTTCGATCAGCCACAGTTTGCTGCCGGTGGCCACGCACATGCGCCCAATGTTGCCGGTGTTGGGAGGGATCTCCGGGGCGTACAGCACAATATGAAAGACAGGGTCGTACATCGAAATTTTCTAACGTTCCTTGACCGGGTCGCTTTTCGGGCAGCGGGACTGGGGCTAGTATGCACCACACCTTCGCATTATAGCCGATATCGGTATTCGACTTTACGCCCCTATCCCGTGTCCCTGTAAGAGTTTCGCACGATCATGACCGACCAGCGCATCGAGCAGTATACCAGCGCCCTGAAGTTCGCCGAAAAGCAGGTCGCCGCGACCACCGCGCAGCATCCCGATTACTTCCCCATTTACACCGAAGGAGGGAAGTGGCGGCATGACAAAGAGTTGTGGACCGACTGGTGTGCTGGTTTCTACGCCGGGATGATGTGGCAGTTTCACCTGCGGACCGGCGACCCGGCCTGGCGCGAGAAGGCCGAGCACTACTCGGCGCTGTTGGAACACCGTCAGCACGACCGCGACGTGCACGATCTGGGTTTCATTTTCCTCAGCACCTACCTGCCGTGGTACCAGCTGACCGGCGATAAGCATCTGCACGACGTCCTGGTTCAGGCCGGGCGTACGCTGGCGATGCGTTTCAAGGAAAAAGGACAGTACCTGCGAAGCTTCGTGTCGGACGACTCGCTGTTCATCGACATCATGATGAACGTGCCGATCATCTTCTACGCGGCGATCGAAACAGGGGACGAAGAGCTGATGCGGCGAGCAGTGAACCACTGTCAGACTACCCGCGACACGATCGTCCGCGAGAACGGCTCGACGGCGCACGAAGGGATGTTCGACCTGGAAACCGGCGAATTCCTGGAGCAAACCACCCACCAAGGTTTGCGCGGCGACAGTGCCTGGGCCCGCGGTTTGGCGTGGTCGCTGTATGGGTATTCTAAGTGCTACCAACTGACGGGTGACCAACAGTATCTGGAAGTATCGATGCGTAACGCCGACTTCTGGATCGCCAACCTGCCGGAAGATAAGGTGCCGTTCTGGGACTTCGATGCCGACCTGAGCCAGCCAGCCCCCTGGGGTGCCCAGAAAGAGACTTCCGCCGGAGCGATCGCCGCTTCCGGCTTGTTAGACCTGAGCCGGCAGGTGAAGGATTCTGCGAAAGCGGCGCAATATAAGGAAACTGCCTTGGCCATGCTCGATGCATTGGTTCAGCCGGAATACCTGGCCATCCATGACGAAGGCTGGGAAGGTATTCTGAAGCACGGCGTCTACCACACCGAGAAAGACCTGGGCGTGGACGAGTCGGTGATGTTCGGCGAATACTTCTTTGTCGAAGCTCTGACGAAGGTGGTTCGGGACGACTACCCGATCAACTACAAGGCGTAAAAACCTTAACAGATCGTGATGTTGCCAAAAGTACCGCGGTTGTAGACAATACAGCAAAAGTCTTTCAACCGTGGGAGTTTACAACGTTGGAAATCGTTCGCAATCCGACGCGCAGTGTCGCAATCGGCAGCATTCAAATCGGTTCGGGCCATAAGATCGCCGTTCAAAGCATGACGGCGACCAAGACGCAAGACATCGACGCCACCGTTGCCCAGGTTACCGACCTGGAAAAGGCAGGGGCCGATGTCATCCGGATTGCCGTCGACAACAAGAAGGATGCCGAGGCACTTGCCGAGATTCGCAAGCAAACCTCAGGCAATCTTTCGGTCGACCTGCAAGAGAACTACCGACTGGCCGAACTGGTCGCTCCCCACGTCGACAAGATCCGCTACAACCCGGGTCACCTTTACCACCACGAGCGCGAGAAGCCGTGGCAGGAAAAGGTGGAGTACATCATTGGCATCGCCAAGGACAACGACTGTGCGGTTCGCATTGGGGTGAACTGCGGCAGCGTCGACCCGGCCAAGCTGGCCCTCTACGAAAAAGACGACTCGATCACGCCGATGCTGGAAAGTGCCTGGGAGCACTGCGACCTGGTCGATCGGCTAGACTTCCACCGCTTCTGCGTTTCGCTCAAAGATAGCGACCCGCAAAAGGTGATCGAAGTGAATCGCCGCTTTGCCGAGAAACGCCCCGACGTGCCGCTGCACCTGGGCGTAACCGAAGCCGGCATGCCGCCTGATGGGATCATCAAAACACGCATCGCATTCGAGCAGCTGATTGGCACTGGTATTGGCGACACGATCCGCGTTTCGCTGACGGTTCCGAACTCTCGCAAGGGAGAAGAGATCGAAGCTGGCCGCAAGATTTTGGACGACATCGCTGCCGGCCGCGTGCGAACGGTGGTCGATTACGGATTGCAGACGCTCAACATCATCAGCTGCCCGAGTTGTTCGCGCGTCGAGAACGAAGCGTTCGTCGACCTGGCCGCCAAGGTGAAAGAGCTGACCACGTATGCCAAAGATCATAAGATCACCATCGCCGTGATGGGTTGCCGCGTGAATGGCCCTGGCGAAACCGACGACGCCGACCTCGGCCTATGGTGCGGCCCGAACTTCGTGAACCTAAAGCGAGGCGGCGAGCCACTGGGCGCGTTTGGCTATGAAGAAGTGCTCGAGAAACTGAAGGAAGAGCTCGACCAGTTGATCGACGCTCAAACGGTTGGGTAAGTAAGTCACTTCCGAAGCCCCGAAGGGGCGGGATGGAATAGCCAGGGGCGTGAGCCCCTGGAAAGAGTGCCATGTAGGAAGTTTGCCCTGAAAGGGCGACATAGCACTCAAGATTAAAGTTTATGCCGCCCCGTTGGGGCTCACTTGGTAATGCGATACGTGACCAGGGGCTTACGCCCCTGGCTATTACATGTCGCCCCCTTGGGGCTAAGATTCGATTGCGATCACGGTCGTTGTATCGACAATCATCCCTCTCCCTGCGAGGGAGCGGGGACAAGACTAAGGACCACGGATGGCCTGCTTCAAGCAACTTATCGAACTTCGCCTGGCACTGTTGATTAGTTGCTGCGCGTTGCTTTCGATTGGTTGTGCGATGTGGAACAACCAGGTTCACGATGCTCCGCCGGCGTTCGTCGATGATGTTCCACTGCACATCGAAGCGGACTTCGATTTGCAGGACGATAGCCAGGTGCTGCAAGAGGTGCGGAACCTGAAGATGGAATTGCGGGACGACCTGGGCATTCCTTTCTCGAACGACAAGATCCACGTTCGCATCTTTCGTGACGGGACCACGTTCGCCGAGTTCACCCGGCAGCACTTCCCGCAGCTTAACGGCCGCCGAGCACTGTTTGTGGTCGAACGGGGCGAGTACTATGTCTATGCGATCTGGTCCGAGAGTGTGCTTTCCGACCTGCGGCATGAACTGACGCACGCATACTTGAACTCGTCGGTCGGTACCCTCCCCTTGTGGCTCGATGAAGGGCTGGCCGAATACTACGAAGTGGCTGGCGTGCCGGGACGACTCAATCGCGAACATCTTCCTTGGCTGGCCGATGGGATGAACCGAGGCCAGTGGCAGCCTGACCTGGAACGCCTGGCCACGCTGGCCAAGCCCGAGCAAATGACCAGCACCGACTACGCTGAGTCGTGGCTGTGGGTACATTACCTGATGCAGAACCAACGCTCTGATATCATCCGCGGCTACTTGGTAGCCCGCCGCGATAAACAAATCGTCGATCCGATTCCGCTGGCGATCCGCAATACGATTCCGCAAGCGGAACTCCGCCTGGCCAGCCACGTCAGCGCGACCTACCCTGCCGACAAGCCACGCCTGCCATGATCCTTCGCGCCGCGACCGTTCAGTTTCAGCACGCCCCCGGTGATAAAGCCGCCAACCTGGTCACCGTCCAGCGGTTCGTCGCATCAGCAGCCGAGCAAGGCGTGCAGTTGATCACCTTTCCCGAGATGTGCCTGACCGGCTACTGGCATGTGCGCAGTCTCGATCGTGATACGATCGATGGGCTCGCCGAGGAAGTGCCTGACGGACCATCGACGGCCGCCCTGGTGCAGCTCGCTGCGAAGTATCAGATGATCATCGGGGCCGGGCTCATCGAGCGGGCCTCAGGCGGGCAGCTTTACAACACATACGCCGTGGCCATGCCGGATGGTAGCGTGCATGCACATCGGAAGCTGCACTGCTTTATCAGTGCTCATATGAGCAGCGGCGATCGTTACACGGTGTTCGATTCTCCTTTGGGCTGTAAGCTCGGGGTGCTGATTTGCTGGGATAACAACCTGGTCGAGAATGCCCGGGCGACCGCGCTATTGGGGGCCGATATCTTGCTTGCCCCGCATCAAACCGGCGGAACGGCTTCGCGAAGTCCGCACGCGATGGGACGCATCGATCCCCAGGTATGGCTCGAACGCGAGAACGATCCTCAGCGACTGGCCGACGAGGTGAACGGCCCCAAGGGACGCGAGTGGCTGCTGCGATGGTTGCCGGCACGCGCGCACGATAACGGCATGTTCATTCTGTTTAGTAATGGAATTGGTCTGGACGACGACGAAGTGCGAACCGGCAATGCGATGATCCTGGACTGCTATGGCCGGATCGTGGCAGAAGTAGACCAGCCGAAAGATTCGCTCGTGATTGCCGACTTGGATCTGAGCCTGTTGGACAAATGCACCGGCCGGCGCTGGATCCGCGGCAGGCGTCCCGAGCTTTACGGCATTCTGACCGAGAAACAGGGAGGCGAGCTCTCCCCGCGCGAAGCGAGGTTCTCAGAGGCTTCGACCGAAGAGAAGCGTTAGCGGAGGGCACGCTCATTGCGGCCGCAAGTTTAGCTGATTACCTTGCTCATCAGGCGAAGTTCGTCGATCACTTCGAAGCCGAGGGTTTCGACGACCTGGGTGAGCATGGCGTTGTCGCTGGCTACCTGGGTTTCGACAACGGCAGTTCCTTCTTCGGTCATTTGCCGCAATGTTTCGGCCAGGAAGAACTGGGCCTGAACATCGGTGCAACCGCTCAGGCTATCCATATCGACGATACCGCTCATGCGAACGCCGCGGAGGTGGCTGAAGGCTTCCATTTGCACGACTGTCAGACGGGCCAGCGCGTGGCTGTCCTGCTTTTGAACCAGCGAGTACCGCGTGCGATGCTGATGCATGTAGATGCACGCTTCGCGGAAGTTGGTATACGGCGGGTCATCTTCGCGGAGTACGTTCAACGTCCGCCGAGCCGCGATCTGGTTGCGATCGACAGGGGGGCGAAAGCCTCGCAGGGCCCTGCTGTAAACCTTCCAGCTGCGAGCATGATCAAAACCATGCCGCGCGGCCAATTCGATCATTCGCGTATCGGACACTAAGGCCCCGCGGTTACAGCTTCCCTTGGCCAGGCCGAAGTAAAAAGGCCCCGGCTCGCTAGTGCCGCCCAGCAGGATCGAAGACGCGGACGTTTCTCGCACGATCGCTTCGGCCGCCTGAACAAGTGCGTCTTCGACTTCGGCTGCTTCGGGAATGTTCGCTGCCAGAACGATCGGCAGGTTGGCGATCTCGGCCCGAAGGCCATCCGGCAATAGCGGACCAGCCATCACCAGGTGGGCCATGCCGGCCAGCTTCCCTTCGATCTCGGCGATCAAAAGGTTCTTCGGCTGGAAATAGGGTTTGGCAAGAACCTGGGCTTCCAACAGCGTGACCGCCATCGGCTGAGCAAGTCCCCGACTGATAGGCTGATGGTTCCATAGTTCCACCAGCTTAGGAGGATCGCAGTTGGAAAAGGGGCGAACGACGATCAAGAGAGCAACATTTTCGGCAAAGTGGGGATGTGAGAATTCTTACTGTTAAGAGTATCCCAAATGTCTTGAAGCGGAAAGGTAGGCAGTTATTGATGAGTGCTGCCGACAAGGCTGCTTACCCGCAAACGCATGGGCTGTGGCACGCATTTCACCGCTGACACCTGACGCCTGGCATTCGATTCTTTGAATTTATTTGCCAGGCGTGGAATTCCATCGCGAGTGGGGCACTTAACCTTCTTGGCTTTCGTTCGGATCGCCAAAAGTGCCGCGGTTCGATCCCGTACCCCAGTTTTCTTGGTTGTACTGATCGCTTTGACCTGGCGCGATCGTGACCCACTGCCAGGGGCCTTTGTGCACCATCCGCGCGACCATGACAATCTGGCCGACATGATAGGTGACGTGCGTTACCGATCTGGTCAGGGCCTCGTGAATGGTGTGGTGGTGCCCACGGACGAACATGGACTGCTGCATGTTCGAATGTTTGATTTGCTCGATGGCGGACGTCAGGGCGTTCCAGCCGTTGTCGAAGTGAGCCAGTAGTGCCGCGCGATCTCCTTCCCAGTCTTGGAACTCGGTATCACGCGCTCGGTCCGGCTTCTCGCCATCGGTCGTCAGGAAGTCGGTCCAGCGACTACGAAGGTTTCCGCCGATGTGCCGCAAGAGAATCGCGACCGAATTGATCTCCGGAGCGGGTCGGGCATGCAACTCGGCGTCGGAAAGCTGCTCGACGGTGACATCGATCATCTCTCGATAGGAAGCCAGCGTTGCGCTAATCCCTTCGATCCACTTCTCGTTTGCGGATGGTTGCATAGCGGTCTTTGCTCGTTCATGGGGCGAGATGTGCGCATGCAGCGAATGCCTGCTCGATGCACAGACACGTTCGATCGCATTAAAGTTCGCGCAGGCGAATTTCTTTGAAGTAGAAGACGCTACCGGGGTCGTGGGCCTGGATGGCGAGGGCACCGCCGATGGGGTCGATCAATCGCTTGGCTCGGCTTTCCGCGCGCTCGGGGTTTTCGGGCTCGGTGTAGTCGACCAAATGCTGGTCGTTCACGAAGACTTGGATGTGTTTGCCTTGTACGAGGATGCGAATGGTGAACCATTTGGTTTCGTCCACCGGCGAGTCGGCGACCTGAACGACGGCATATAGGCTGCCGGTTTTGTTCTTTTCTTTCGCGGAACTATTGAGCTGAACTTCGTACCCTTTGTTCAAGTACTTGCCGCCGCGGAGTTCTCGATCGGTGTGAAAGAAGAAGCCGGAGTTCGAGCCGGGCTCGCTGCGACAAACGGCGACCAGCTCGAAGTCCTTGAAGCGGACATCGTGGTCTGTGTCGCCGACGTAGAATAGATGCGCCATGCCGTTTTTGCCGTGGGCTTTCAAGATGCCGTCGGTAACGGTGAACGATTCGGGGTGGGCGTTGGCCTGCCAGTCGGTGAGGTCTTTGCCATTGAACAGCGACTTCCACGGCGCGGCGTCGTCGGCCTGGAGAGGGGTGGAAGCAACACAAAGGGCAACGATCAACAGCGATAACGAGAGCTTCACGATGGTTTTCACGCGGAATTACCTGGCGGTGGAAGAGGCAACATGGTGGGTTTGTCAGGAGATTATGATACAGGAAACAAGGAAGCAATGATGGATAACCCGTACCAGCCACCGCGCGAAGAAGGCAAGCTGCCTGAGAGCTCCGATTCCCTTTCGTTAGGATTGGCGGTTCTACGGGCTCCCGGCAGCGGCTGATGCTCCGGATCCTGGCGGTGGGGGCTTCTGCGGGATTACTGTTGGTGTTGGCGACGCTCGACTGGGTGATTGGTCCTTGGTAGAGATGCGATCCCCCTCTTATTGCTTTATGGTTATGCCAGAAAGGGGGTGCTTGTCGGTCTGGAAGGAAATTTCTACAGAATTCTGAGAATCCAGTAGTAAGCCGAACAAAACGCGTACGAATCGTAGATAGGAGCAGTAAAGCTCCCTTAAGCGTTACGCTCCCTAAATCTTCATTTGTTTCGCTGGCTCAGTCGCAGCTTGATTCCACGCTTTGGGTGGCCATTTATTTTCCGGTCATCGACGGGGCGTTGGCAGATTCCTTATCCTTCCTTTTTCTACTGGATACCCCATGACATCACTCTCACCTCGATTTCGTCGTAGTGGCTTCACGCTGGTGGAACTGCTCGTGGTGATCGCCATTATCGGCGTGCTGATCGCCCTGTTGTTGCCAGCGGTGCAGCAAGCCCGAGAGGCGGCTCGCCGGATGCAGTGCTCGAACAACTTGAAGCAGCTTGGCTTGGCGATGCACAACTATCACGACACCTACCAGGCTTTTCCGTCTGGCTATATCCACGTGAACGTTGCGGATAACAAAGGGCACTGGACCTGGTCGGCGTTTATTCTTCCGTTTATGGAACTGGGTAACGTCTCGGATGTGCTTCAGGTCGGGAAGGTCAAGGCCAGCGACGCGCTAAGTGCCCATCAGGATGTCATGCAGGCGAAGTACGACACGTTCATCTGCCCTTCGGATACCGGTCCCTCGGTCAGCAGCACGTCTAAATGTGCCGGGTGCGCCATCGAAAACGCCAGTGGAACGAACCTTGGCCTTTCCAAGACAAGCTACGTAGCGGTCAACAGCTCGGCCTATGTACGTGCGAATCAAGCAACGAACTTTGGTGACGGAACGACTGGGGCCACCGGTATGTTTTTCAAAGATAGCGACACGCGGATGCGCGATATTACCGACGGAACGAGCAATACGCTGATGGTTGCCGAGCGTGCCTACATTCTCAATAACGAGTGGTTTGGATCGAGCGAACTGTTTGCGACGCGCGATAAGAACGCCAAAGGCCCAGACAATCATCAACACCCAGACAAGGCCAACTACGACCAGGGCCTATACCGCACCCTTTGCACGACGTTGTTTTCGCCAAACATCACGATTGGATCGACGACCTCGACGAACAAGGCTGAAAACCACGGTATGTCCAGCATGCATCCTGGCGGTGCGATGGCGGTGTTTGCGGATGGATCGGTGAGCTTCCTGCCGGAAACCATTCATAGCAACACCACGGGAACGACCGACACCGTTATGGAGTACCTGGGCAACATGCAAGATGGCCAGGTCATCGGCGCTTATTAATCATCCAATCGTACCCTGTCGCTATCTTATTGAACGCTGTCGGAGAAACCGATTCATGCAATTGATTGCTTCATTGAAAAAGACAACTTCCCCGTTGGCAATTGCGTTCGCAGTTGCCATGTGCCTGATGCTTGGGTGCTATAGTAGTGGCGGCCCGGATCTGGGCTATGTCGAGGGAAATGTCACGTTGGACGGCAAGCCGCTGGATGACGCCAAAGTGCAGTTCGAACCCGATAACGCCCGCCCTTCCATTGCATACACCGACGGAAGTGGTCACTACGTGTTGCAGTTTACTGGGACGCGTGATGGTGCCGCGATCGGCACGCACACGGTGCGGATTTTTTCGGCCCGTGGTTCCAGCGGCGGCGAAGGAGATGGTCCTTTGGTCAAAGCCCGTCCGGAACTGCTTCCAGCAAGTTACAACGATAAGTCCACTCTGGTAGCCGAAGTGAAAAGTGGCAACAACACGTTCGATTTTGACCTTAAATCGAAGTAGTTTTCGTTCAGCCTATCAATGTTCCAGGAAAAGCCACGCTCATTTTTGAAGGGCGTGGCTTTTTTTCGTTGGTGGACGGTGTCGATTGAGGGCAGTAGGCTATGGAAACGTCTGGGAAGCAGTCGATGTCTCCTACTAGAAATGGTCAATGATAGGTCGCCGGTTCATCACGGTTCTTCTGATGGCGGCTATCGCTCTGGCGGTGAATGCCTGGCCGCAAACTGGAGCAGGCTATTACGTCGGTGGAGTCCATCGCTGGACAGAGAGTCGTGAAATTGGCTGGCCCTGTCCCGTGGCAGGCTTTCTCATCGAATTTCAGGCAGACTACGGAAATCCCATTTTCAGCCAACCAACCATCTATCATTGGACAATCCATTGGCCCAAAGAGGTGGTTTGGTACGGTGCCCCCTGGTTTTCTTTAGGCGTTCATGTCAGTGGTATTATGCTGAACCTTACCTGGTGGATATCTCTGGGGTGGTTTCTTTGTTGGGTCATTTGTCGCCAGCAATGGCAGTTTGGAATGAAGGAATTAATGCTTCTGCCGGTGCTAATCGGTAGTGCGTTCTTTTTGTCGTCGCTGTTCTGATTCGGCCAATTTAAATGGGCAGTTGTAATATCTGCTTTTCCGCATTGTTCGGTATGCCAGCATTCGCTATTCTCTCGCCACGTAGTTAGGAAGGGGCAGTCAGAGATTAGTCGATTTCGGGGATATGCTAGCAATGAGTGACGTTCCAATGATTTCCGTGGTGATCCCTCTGCCGGATGATCGCGGGTACGCCGTTGAATGTCTGACGGGCTTCACTCAACAAGCGCTTGATGTATCTTACGAGGTCGTCGTTGCGACCGACGCCGCGTCATACAGCGAGATTGCTTGGTTGGTCGATGAATTCCCCCAGGTGCGTTGGGTTTATCGGCCTGGGATGCGGATGAATGCCCACTATAACGCCGGTGCCGAAGTGGCCCGTGGTAAGTATCTTTACATTACGGAATCGCACTGCGTACCGCGTCGCGACTGTCTGCAGCAGATCTACGACTTTGTCCAGCGATCGGAACTGCCGGTGGTCTGTAGTGCCAGCGACGGCCTCAATGGCAATTACCTGGCCGAGTGTGAACAGTATCTGTTCGAAGAAGATTTTCAGTGCTGGGTCCAAGACAAAAAGTGTAAGATTGCGATCCGCGGTACGCTCATCGAACGCGCGTTATGGGAACAGGTCGGCGGCTTTCAGGCCGAGTTCGGACACTTCTCGGAACTATTAATCGGTCACACTCTGGAAGCGGCCGGGGTACCGATTGGTTACGCCGAGAACTCGCGGGTCTCGCATGGCAACCAGGTAAGTTTAAAACCGCTCCATCAAGAGTTGGTCGAATATGGCGAAGACGAATGCCGCGCCTGTCAGTTATTGCCGGTCGAGAATAGAGTTATCGACCCCAAGGAATGGGGTATGCGGAAGGAACTGCAAGAGAACCCGGGCAAATTAAAGTATCGTCAGTTCAAAGCAGCGGTCCGCCAATGCGTTCGCGAGTTAGCGCTGAACTATCTTCCTTTGTCCCCTGAATCACGGCTACGAATCTTTCGCAATTATTGGCAAGACGCCATCAGCCAAGGCCGGCTGCAATATATTGCAGGGATGAAGACCGAAAACGCAGAGATCAAAGCAACCGCTACGCCACCGGCCGCCTACCAGAAAGCGGCTTAGCGAGTTTCTGGCTTAACCACACTTAGGTACCCTTGGCCAGGTACTTCTGCCGGTACTGGAGGCTTTCCGGTTCCATCCCACGGCGGCACCTCGCGCGTCGCTGATTTGTCGGCTGGCGGCGACTTTTCTTGCGGGGGGATCACTTCCGTTTCTTCCAACGCAACGCCGCCACCGCTGGCCGTTTGTCGCTTGGTGGTTTGGCAGTTGGCGATCAGGCAACGGGTAAGCGTGATTTTGTGCTTCGCCTTATCGTCGGTCATGGTGGCGACGCCGAGGCCGTAAAAGGTGCAGCCGGTGGCGGTGATCGGACCTCCATTGCACCAAAGGCCTGTGCCGCCGTAGCCGAGGTAACAGTTGTCGAGCGTGGCCGTTGTCCAGATACGCATCTGGCGGCCATTGGCCAGCGCGATGCAATCCTTTAGCCGCACGTTCTCGACCTTCAAGTCGTACCCGGCGTCTTGATTGCGAATACCTCGACACCGCAGAAACGTGACGTTCTGGGTGTTGCCTTCGACGACGAAACCGTCGCCGTTTTTGTAGCTGTTCTTCTGCAGCGGCATCATGTTGTTGGCGGCTGTGCAGTCCTCGAACATGATGTGGGTGTTCGGACGGCCGCCACTGTTAACGTTGAAGCCGAACGGCAGCAACTCAGTATGCTCTTCCCACTGGACGTCGGCCTGAGAACAGTCGGCCAGACATTGCCGAAAGGTGACCTGATCGCAGCCTTGGTTGAGGCGAAAACCATGTTTGCTGTAACGAACCAGGTCGCAGTCCTGGATCAGCAGATTATCGCAATCGTTCAGATAGAACCCAAACTGGCAGTGCTGCACGTCGACATCATGAAAAGAGAGATGCGTGCGTCCTTCTCCATTGCCGGTAGCGTCTGCCAGAATTCCAGTACGATATCCGTCGATACGCAGGTGCTCCAATGTGACGTAAGAGGCCTGGTCACTCAGCCGAATTGCCGTAGCCCCTTTGGCAGGAGCATCGATCGTCCAGGTACTGGTAAGCTTGGGTAAGCCACTACCCCTATCGACTCCGCGGATGGTAATCGGAGCTTCAGCCGTTCCGCGAGCTTTGATCTCGAGCGCCAGCTTGGCGTATTCCCCACTACCTAAAAGTAGTGTATCACCAGGTTTCAAGTTGCCGACGAATTCGGCAAGTGATGTGGCATCGTAGGCGGAATCCCAGGCCGCGCCGTCCTTCTGCCCGGCACCCTCCGGCGTCACATAGATCTCGGAAGCCCGCACAAGGGAAAAGAGACTCAGGAGTAGGCACAGGGAAAGCGTTGTTTTCAGCATATGACGATCAGCGCCAGGGAGGGAACATTCGTTCGTAGTCGACAAAACTATAATCTAAATGTAGTGCGGTTTCACGCGATGGATATCGGATTTGCGACACTTCAAGCGAGGTGCGGTACAACTACTTCGACCAGTCGATACGCTCAAGCAGTGCCCGTAATCGCCTTCCACGCTCGGGGTTGATCTGCTCGACAAAAGAGACGCGGCCTTCCAGGTGGCTGCGGAAATCATTATGAGCGTCGTGGTTTTGTGAGTCAGGGCCATGCCGCGCGCAATTGGTCAACACCGCTTTCAAGCGATCGTAGTCTTTCCGCGAGATGTTGAGTCTTCGATTGATAACCATTCCGGCCACCCTTTGGCAGGCTCCTTGCTTCATGATGCGCGTCTTGCGGAAGTGCACCGTGTAGCCTTCGTCGATCGCAATAGCAGCCGCCTGCGTTGAAAACCGCTGGCAGACCCGGGCGAAGTCCTGGTTGCCTGAAAAGGCCATGTCGTCGGCGTACCGCGTGTACGAAGCATTCACTGTGCTGGCCAGTCCGGAAAAGCGAAGGTCCATACGATAGGCACAAAGGTTGGCCAGTACCGGAGAAGTGGGTGCTCCCTGGGGAAGGTGTGGTTCGGCATACCGGCGCATCTGCCGCTGGGTCGGTTGTGCCGGCCGAGGTGCTGCGGTGGGCCAGATATCTTGCGGCGCGGAAGTCGTGCACAGGCCGGTAAGAAGATCGGCAACCGTGTCGGGGTACCCCAAAAAGCGAAAGATCGATTGAATCTGAGCGGCACGTGTGGATGGAAAGAAGTCTTGCAGGTCCATCTTGAGGACGACTTGCTTGCCAACATGGGGCGCGGCAAACGATGTAATGGAACGGCCGCGTCGAAATCCGTGCGCAGCTTCGTGCGGCGGTACATGATTCAGGATGTCTGACAGGATCCGTCGCTGGATGGCTTTTAGCCGCGGCTTAGGGGCCTCGATGAGTCGGTACTCACCGGGACGCTTCTGGAGCAAGCGGTAACGGTAATGTTGGAGCTTCGGGTTCGACTGGGCATGGGCCATTCGTCGTCGGTCGGCAAACCAATCTAACTCGCCTGGCGCGAGATTCAGCCAGCGCGATACGTCATGGGGTGTGGGCAACGCGAGGCACCCTTGCCAATTGGCCGCCGTCGCGGTCGGAATCATCTCTGGGATGGGGCCGAGTAGGTTGGCGATCTGAACGCGGTCATTATGATAGGCGCGGCAGAAACCTGCATCGGCGACCAGGAAAGCGACGATAGTGGATTTCCGGGGGTGAATCTTGCCTGCAAAAGCTTCAGCAAGGCGAACGGCCAATGGGCGCAGCCAACGACCGCGACTGGCGACAACCTGACTGCCACGCTGGACAAGCTCTTCTGGGTCGAAGCGTCCAGCCGCAAAAGCGGTTGCTAGAATGTTTGCGCTGTGCGTAACCGAGTGCATGAAAACAGGGCGGCGAAATGGCTAACGCGGCTAGTCTGGCGTGAGCAGTAATGCGTGGGGCGCATCGCAGCTCACGCGACGGAAAGTCTTACCATTCAGGATGCCCCGGGGTAGCCCCGGAGAGATTTCGTTCACTCAGAAAATGAAATCGAAATCAGCTTAACGCATTTCGCCACCCTGCGGCTATTCTATCGAAGGCCAACGACAAATGCGAAACCGCTCGCCTGGGGTTGTCATGACGCACTTCCGCTATGAACAAGAATGCAAAGTGGCTTAGCGATAGATTTCCAGCGACATGGCGAATCCAGAAAGGACAAAGGGACGCCAAACACTACGATGCTAGCGCACAAGAAGCTAGTCGCATTCGATCGGCATTTGACGAAGCAAGTCGTCAGGAGACCTTAGATGGACTAGCGATTGGGCTTGAAATCGGCTTGGCGAAGCGCCCGCCGGTGGGACGCTTCTTCGCCGACATCTAAACCGAGATGTGAAATCTGTGACTAGACAGGCTTCACGTTTTCGGCACGTGGACCCTTAGGGCCTTGGCCTTCGGTGTAGGAGACGCGCTGACCTTCGTGAAGTTCTTCGAAGCGAACGCCATCCAGGTTCGAGAGGTGGAAAAACAGGTCCTTGTTCTGACCCGTGTCGATGAAACCGAAGCCTTTGTCGGTCAGACGCTTGATGATACCTTCCGGCATGATCCATTCCTTGAGCACAAACTTTCGCAGGACAGCCGGGAAACACTTTGTTTAACGGTAGTCATTGCATAAAAGAGCATTTTACGACGAAAACCCCACGAAGGATAGGACGCTGAAAAAGTTCCTCGACATCCACGTTTTGGGGTGTTCTGATCACCTGATTCGCTCGGCTCATTCTGCTTTAAACTGCTGTAAAAAGTCGATTTTCAGGCCAAAAGCTTCGGTCGCCGGCACGTCGCTGCGGACGCTCTTTTCGATCGAACCTTCGGCCGTCCAGAGAAAAGGATAGAAGAAAAAACAGCGATCGTGGGCCAGTTGTTGGGTATCGGCCTGCCAAGATGTCCAACGCAGGTCGGCATAAAACGGGCTCAAATAGCCCATGACCGCCGAGTGGAACAGGTCGGTATAGCCCATTTCGAGTGGCTGCCAATCGAGATCGTCGGGGGCCAGGTAATAGACATTGCCGAAGTCATCGCCAAGCTTGCCCCCGTTGATGGCAAAGAAGCCTCCGACGGCGTCGTCGGCAATCAGGTAGAACCCATCGCAGCGTCCCTGGTTCCAGGCCGGCAAGGTGCGTGTGAAGCTGGGATGACCCGAGCCGAGGAATCGCAGCCAGCCGTTATCGACGACGATTCCGCCGGTCTCGTAGGCGATCGCTCCCATGGTGCTGCGGGTAGTGACCTGCACATCGAGCAGGACTTGCTCGCGCTGAGCGGACGGGGGAAGGACGACAACATCGACCGCGGCCGCCAGGGTCCACTCTCGGATGCGCTGAATCCCTGGATCGTTGGCGTCGAGTAATTCTTCCAATAATCGCATGTGGCAGGGGCGAACCTGTAGGTAGTTAGATCAGGATGTGATCGACCGGCTGGATCGGGTCAGGCAATTCTTCATCCGGGCAACCGGAAAGTTGCAGGACGTTGCGTTCGATCATGGTGGTTAGCTGCAGCAGCGGCAGATCGTTGTCGTCGGTCATGAACGGCTGTTCGATCTCGTCTCCCACCGCATCGAGGCCCAAAAAAATGTAGGCAATCATACCGACAACCAAAGGGGTAAATATGCCGACCGTGTCGTGCAGACCGAACGGCAAAGCGAAGCAGTAGATAAACACGGTGCGGTGGGTCAGCACGCTGTAGGTGAACGGAATGGGCGTGCTCTTGATCCGCTCGCATCCTCCTTGGATGTCGACCATTTCGGTCAAGCAATTGTGCAGCAGCGGGACGTGAAACGTATCGAGTCGTCCGCTTCGCCAGGCTGAGTTGATCTGACGCGAGATTCGATCGGCAATCGCCGCCGGAACGTTGTCTTGTGCCAGGTCCTGAGGCAGTTGGTTATCGTCTGGTAACTGTTCTTCCAGGTCGGCTGCGGCGTCGGTATCGCGGAGGCGATGTCGCAAGGCGTGGATATGGCAAATGATCAGCCGAACCATATGTAAACGTTGATTTTGGGCTTCGTCCGAAGTTTGCGCGTTGCTTGCAACAGCATCGTCGATCAACGTATTGATCTGCATGGTGAAGCTTCGGCAGACATTGACCATGCGTCCCCACAGCTTGCGTCCTTCCCAGTAGCGATCGTACGCCGCGTTATTGCGAAAACCGAGGAAGATTGCCAGGGCCAGGCCGACCACCGTGAATGGGCCCATGGTTAATGTGTAATATCGATCGGGAAAGAAATACGCGACGACCGTGGTCAATATCGCCCACAAAAACACAACGGCCACACGCGGCCAGATCGATTCCATCGTCGTTCCATGAACGGCGAAGATCATTCCCAGCCAGCTCTCTTTTTCCGTAACGATCATAGTTCACTTGGGCCTGACAAGCGTGGAGGTTCAGGGGTGCTTGTCGAACAAGTTACCCGATGTCCCCCTGCTATGGCAACCAAGCGACGGTATCGCTAGTTCTTCGCCGGAGTGCCGTCCTTGTTCAACAGAGGTGGCTTTTTGCCCGATACCGGCAAGGCCTGCTTTTCCTTCAGGCGATCGGTCTCGATGGCCGTTTTGTGCCAAAGCTGGGAAAGCTTTTTTACGCGTTGTGGATATTGAGTGGCGAGATCGTTGAGCTCGGTCCCGTCCTTTTCAATATCGTAAAGCTCCCACTGCGAAGCGCGGTGGGTAACGACTTTCCACTTCCCCTCGCGGATGGCACGATTGGTCGAGAAGTGAAAGTAGAGAAAGTCATGCGGCTTGCGCGTTTCGCCTGCGAGGATCGGGGTCAGCGAAAGGCCTTGCAGTGGTTCGAGCTCGCGATCAGGCCAGCTGGCGGGATAATCAGTTTTGGCGAGGTCGACGCAGGTGGCCATGAAATCGATCAGGTGGGCCGGTTGATCGGTAATTGCCCCAGGCTTGGTTTTCAGGCCGGCCGGCCAGTGGGCGATCAGTGGAGACGAGATGCCACCTTCGTGCTGGTTTTGTTTGTGCAGGCGGAAAGGAGTATTGCCGACGTGCGACCAGCCGGTGTCGTAGCACCAGTAAGAACGCGGGTCCCAAGTTTCGTACTGCTTGCCTTTGGTGCGATCGAAGGGGCAGGCTCCGTTGTCAGAGCAAACCAGAATAAGCGTGTTCTCGAAGACCCCCTTCTCTTTCAAGAAGGCGACCAGGTCGCCGGTCGTTTGATCGACCCGGTCAACCATACCAGCGAACGCTGCCATGCGGCGACGCTCCCAGTCCTTTTGTTCATCGGTCAGCGCCGTCCAGTCCGGGACATGCTCTGGCCGCGGAGACAATGCCCACTGCTTGGGGATCAGTCCCATTTCGAGCTGGCGCTTGTAGCGGGCTGCGCGAAGCTTGTCCCATCCATCGACGTAGCGGTTCTCGTACTTAAGGAAGTCTTCTTTCCGCGCTTGAAGTGGGTAATGGGGGGCGTTGTGGGCAACATACAGAAAGAACGGCTTGTCTGGGTGTTCTTCCAGGGTCTCACTAAGGAACGTCTTGGCCCACTTCACGTTGGCGTCGGTGGTGTAAAAGTCGTCGCCGAAGGCGTCCCATTTTTCGCCGTTGAGCCGAAACGTTTCGTCCCCGGTAAAGAAGTTAGTGGCCCCGGAAAGATGGCCGAAGTACTTCTGAAAACCAAAGTCGGTCGGCTGTTTACTCAAGTGCCACTTGCCAACCATGGCGGTGGAGTAACCGGCGTTGCCGAGCACCTCGGCGATGGTCACACCCCGGCGAAGGGACTCGCTGCCGGCTTGATCGCAGTACAGTCCTGTTAGCAGCGATACCCGCGACGAGTGACATTTGCCCGTGTTGTAGAAGTTGCGGAAGCGGAGGCCATCGGCGGCCAGGCGATCGATGTTGGGGGTTTCGATCTCGCTGCCGTAGCAGCCGAAATCGGAATACCCAAGATCGTCGACCATCATGATCAGGATATTGGGACGCTCGGCGGCGGCCAAACCAGGGACGAACCAGGCAGAAAATACCGCTGCCAAGAGCAAGAACCAGGAAGTTGTGTGGGGCATCGTAAGGATCCACAAAGGAGAAGCGGTCGATCAGGCTGGATAAGCTGGAAGACAAGGGAAGGTCGAGACCCTAGAGTATAGCCCCCTGCCCCTCAGTTCGCCAGAATTCCCTTTCTCTTGGGGTAATCCATTTGACGGCCTGGGACTTAAAGTGGATAATAATATCCAGAATACAGTGAATCCTTTGAGTTCGTGGCCCCACCCCATTCATCCACCGACACTTACTTGGATTACTCAGAGGTTTTGTGTCCCCACATGCTGAGTCATTCGAGAATCAAAGAACAGGTTTCGCGATGAGAATTTCATGGAAGTTCATGGTAGCGGCGATGGTGTTAACCGTTTCGCAGCTTTCCGCTCAGGAACCGTACGACGAAGCGCCCATCAACTACAGCGACAAATCGGTCGACAATCCGATTGCCCGCATTCAGGAGCAACTGGACGAGGGGCAACAGTCGCTTGAGTTCGACCAGGACCACGGCTTTCTCAAGTCGGTGTTGAAGGCCCTGGATATCTCGCCGGAGTCGCAGGTGCTGGTCTACTCGAAGTCGAGTTTTCAATTGCAGCAGATCTCGCCCCGCCGTCCGCGGGCACTCTATTTCAACGACGATTCGTACGTCGGGTGGGTGCAGCGTGGAGACGTGCTCGAAATCATGACGACTGACCCGGTACGCGGCGAGGTGTTCTACACTCTCGAGCAGCAGCCGGAAGAGAAGCCCCGGTTTGTCCGCGATCAAGGGCAATGCACCGTGTGCCATGCATCGTCGCGCACGCAGCGCGTGCCAGGGGGATTAGTGCGTTCGATGTTTGTCATGTCGAGCGGGATGCCGCACTACGGAGCGGGAACATTCAACACCGATCAAACAAGTCCCCTATCTGAACGCTGGGGTGGTTGGTACGTGACGGGAACGCACGGCAAGATACGCCACATGGGGAATGTCGTATCGACCGATCGCTACAAGCCGGAAGAGATCGACCGGGAAGCGGGCGCGAACGTGACCGACCTGAGCCAGTTGTTTCCGGTCGAGAAGTACGTGACGCCTCATAGTGATATCGTGGCACTGATGGTGCTTGAGCATCAGTTGCAAATGCAGAATTATTTGACACTGGCCAGTCACGAAGCCCGCCGTTCGGCCCATCACGACCAGGTCATGAACGAGGCATTGGAACGCCCTGCCGATCACATAAGCGAAACGACGGCCCGTCGCGTGCAGAGTGCCGGCGACAAGGTCGTGAGTCATATGCTGATGGCCGACGAAGCACCGCTGGAAGATGCCATCGCAGGTACATCCCGTTTCGCGGAAGAGTTCCAGGTCAAGGGGCCCAAAGATTCGCAGGGACGCTCGCTGCGTGATCTCGACTTGAAGACTCGGCTATTCAAGTACCCGTGCAGTTATATGATCTACAGTAAGACATTCGACGAGCTTCCGTTGAATATGAAGTCGTATATCGCCAGGCGTCTGCGTGAGGTTCTGGCGGGGGAAGACGCGAGCGGCGATTTCGACCATCTCACGCGTGCCGATCGCCAGGCCATCTCCGAGATACTGCAGGAAACCAAGCCAGAGCTTTGGAAGCTGGGCGAATAGATGCTCAATGAGCGGTCGTTCTCTGGCTAGGCTGAGGGAACTCGTCGAGCCTAGCCAGTTGAGTTTGGTGTTGTATTCAGTCCAATCGCTGGCAATAAAGACGCAATTGGTGCGAGCAAAGTTGGAGTGGTTGTTACCATAAGCACCGCGAACCGTTGCCCGCTTTGCGGCGTCAAAGGAACGTCCCATTTCAGATCATGGATAAACAGGCAATGATGGATCAGGCAGCTCTCTCGGCGGAAAACGGTACGGATTACGTGGACCTGGATGCTTACTTTCAACGAATCGGCTATGAAGGCCCCCGCGATCCGACAGCGGCTGTGCTCAGTGATATTGTCCACGCCCATGTCCTGACGATTCCGTTTGAAAATCTGGATGTCTTACTGGGGAAACCGATTCATCTGGATGCTGCTTCGCTGCAAAAGAAGCTGGTACACGATCGGCGCGGCGGGTATTGTTTCGAGCAGAATGGGCTCTTGCTGCTGATATTGGCAACGATGGGCTTCGAGGTCGCTCCGATTAGTGCTCGGGTCAAACTGGGGTATCCACGAGGAGACATCACGCCACGAACACACCTGGTAGTGCGGATCGAGATGGAGGGAAGTTCGTGGCTGGCGGATGTGGGCGTTGGAGGTCTCAGTCCGACGGCCGTTTTGAAACTGGAGCTCGACCGCGAGCAAGCGACACCACACGAGACGCGACGAATCGTGCGAGACGGGGACCTCTACTTCCACCAGGCGTTACTAGCTGGCGAATGGGAAGATGTGTACCAGATGACCATGGAAGAGATGCCGCTGGTCGATCGCGAGGTGGCCAATTGGTACACGTCGACCAACCCCAAGTCCCGCTTTAGGAACATCATGATGGTGGCCAAGGCCGCGCCTAATGGAGTGCGGCTGACGATGTTGAACGATGAGTTTTCCATTCGTGATGCCAGTGGCAAGGCGACGAAGACTCCCCTTCGCAGCCAAAATGAAATGCTCGACCTGTTGGCCGAGCATTTCGGAGTTCAGCTGACTGGAATTGATCGCGACCATTTGCCGATCATCCGCGGCTAGGCTCAGTTGGAGCTGAGGGCCTTTTCCAGGACCGGCTTGAAGATCTCGGCCTGACGCATGAAACCGAGATCGCTGGCGTGCGAAGCATCGGTGGCCCCTTCGGTATCGTCACCATAGAGGTGGTCCCCTTCGATGTAATACAGGTTCTTGACGCCAGCTTCGGTCAGCTCTTGGTAGGCCTTCTTCAGCGCGGCATGGTTGGCCGTGTGGTGCTGATTTCGAGCCGGCAAAATCCAGTCGTTCGTATTGCGTCGGTCTTCCACCAGAACGATCGGAGTATCTGGCTTGGCCGAGCGAAGCTGCTTCACCAGCGGCACGCAGCGCTGGGCGACTTCTGCGGCTCCCATGTTCGGCAGACAGTCGATCACGTAAGCAGCCGCATCGACTTGAACCAGGTAATCGCCGACTTCTTCGTGCATCTTTCCGTTCCCCGAGAAACCGAGATTGGCGACAGGGCGATCGAACCAGCGACCGAGAATCGCCGTGTGCACCATGCCAGGCCGACTGGCACAAGCACCGTGCGTGATGCTGGTGCCGTAGAACACAATAGGCTTCTCACGCGGGGCCAGGCCTTCAAACTTTGCCCCCTTCTTGACGCCGATCTTTAGCGATTCAATCCCGTTGTACAGGGGCAAATAAGCGGCAAACTCGCGATGACCAGGGGCCATGCCGCTGATCCAACTGGCTTTCACCGTTTGCGCGGTCGGCTTGGTGACGTTGACCCACTTCCACTTGCCATCTTTATCGCGGGCATAGAGATCGACCCCGCTAACGCCGGTGGCCGGCATATGTGGCATGGCGATGCCGTTGTCTTTCAGTGTGTAGTCGATCCACAACTCGGTGGCGTCGGTTTTGAAGCGGGCCACCATGCCGGCGCTATCGCGGCTGAGTCCCCAGACGGCAGCAGTGACTTTCCCTTCCGCGGAAGCAGGCAGACGATCGAACCAGCGGGCACGCTGCTGGTCGGGAAGGATTCGGCCTTCGACACCCCACTCGGTGATGTCGTGCCACTCGATGTTGTCGTCGGTTTTCTCTTGGGCAACGACTGGTTGAAGCGAACTGAACGCTACGATTGCGACGGCGAAAAAGAACGTCGAGAAGGTTCTCATGGCGTGATTCCTGTGGTGGGACGGACGGGAAGAATTCTCCGACCGTAATTGGTTCGCCAAGAACAAGCAAGTAGACAAGTGGGGCTAGTGGCGCAAGGAACGGCCCATGATTGCAGTACCATGGGCCAGCACTGGGCGAGATGGCCCAGAGTTTCTTCGCAGGGAGAATGTATTATTGGACGGAGTCGATCGCCTTTTGGGCTTCCTTGCCATAATACGTGTCGGCGTAGCGACTGATGACACGCCCCATCATTCGTTTCAGCGTGACAGGCGAATTGGCTTTTTGCTTGCCTTGGTCGTAAAGCTTCTTCGCGGTGAGCTCATTCTGGAACGTTTCGTCGTCGGCCAGGTTGTCGACGAACTCTCGGCACGCGCGGCCTTGCGGAGTCGATTTGAAATCGGTGGCTACCGTTTCGGCTAGTTCATAACCGCTGATTTGTTCCGGGATGGAACCGGTGCGCGAGGTTTTGACCTTCTCGACCTGGCGATTGAGGTATTCGGTGACGGCCGTATTGAACTCGCCGGTCAGTCCTTCGTCCATATTCTTGCGCAACGAGATCAGCGAACGTTCGTTCAGCTTGGCACCGATTTCGGCGGGCCAGAGCAACTCTCGCAGTGATGGCGACATCTCAGGAGTCAGGATCGAAAAGCTGCCACCGAGGCCGGACTTCATATCGCGGACGATCGAAAACTCTTTCGTGCCGTCGTTGTTATTGAAGTAGCTACCCGCCGAGGCCTTCTTCGACTGCATTCCTTCTTGGAAGACAGCATACCGAAAGAGCTCACTGTCGAAGCCCATTCGTTTCACGATGGTCGGGTCATCGCCGTGGAAAATATTAGGTCCGACAAGGTTGCGTTCCAACGCGTAGCTTACGCCGCGTGTGGTTTCATCGGCATTGATGGCGAAGAGGACGACCGGTTCGTCGCGAATCATTTCCTGAATCTGCTTGAAGAGCTCGGGCGACCAACCGTTGCAGATAGGGCACCAGCTTGCATAGACCATAACCACGGGCGTTTTGTCGCCGATTGACTCTGGCGATGGAACACGCCCCTGCCAACGCACGCCGGCCAGGGCCTGGTCGAGCGAAACATTTTGCACGGGAACCATCTGCATGCCTGGTCCCGCGGCCTGTCCAAAGGCAAAAGCAGGCAGCGAGAGAGCGACAAATGCGACGAGTGATGGTAAGGAAAATCGATGCAAGAGAAAGCTCCTCGGTTAACGGTCTCAATCGAACTCGATTGAAAACGCTGGGTAACCAGAAGTCAAGGTGAATTGGCTACCCCAGTGATCGGGTCTGCGGGTTTAGCGCGGAAATTGCGGGATGCCGGTCGGATCCTGGGCAATATGCCGACTGCAGTGGGCGGTTAGCATAAAATTGGAATTATCCAATAATTACACCAAGCCCATCATTTTAGACGAATGGTCTGCGACAAAGTTCCACGCGTGCGGAATGTTTCTCGTCAGAAATCCGTTGTCGGCTAGGCGATGCCGTTTTGGCGTTTCTTGATGTACAAATCGTCGTAGCCACTCTTGCCGTGGTACTTGGCACCCGCTTCGGCGATCATCGTCTGGACTTCTTTTTGAATTCCTTCATATCCCCTTCGGCGAAATACTTGGCGGCCGTGTTGAAGCTTTGCATGGTTCCTCCACTGAGGAACGAGTTCTTGTGGTACAGGAATAGTGCCTGGGCAAAATGGGCATCGGCTTCCATTTCCTGCATGCTCATTTTCCACTTCTTCAGGTCTTGAATCATGTGGGTCGCTTCGTGGGCGATGGTGCTCCAGTGGTCCGGAGTATTCAGGGCCTTGGTAGCAGACGTTAAGTACAGGCAATTCGAGTCGACGTTATAGAACGCCTTGGCACCTGCGATACTGCCTTCGGCGACGTAAATGCCGATCTTTTTGCTGGCGATCTTCTGTCCGATCTCTTCGTAGTACTTCGGTTTGTAGCCAGCCACATTGGGTAGGTGCATCCGGGGAAAATCGAACTTCTTCAGAATTCCACCGTGCTGTAAAAAGTAAACGATCTGGTTGACCTTCTCGTGCGGTAATGCGGTATCAGAAGACATAGCAATCTCTTGATTGGGGTGCTGTTGGAAAGAGGCCAAGTCGATGCTGTTGCGCCCGCTTGGCGGCAGTCTGGTAGGTAAATGGCAGGTGTCGAGGAAATCTTTCAAGGATTTTTCCTCGACCAATCGTGGTAGGTGGGGCGGTGTCTGGCAGGTAAGCCAATAACTGAATTATCGAGAAAGTTGAAATTCGGTTGCCTGGAAACTGCCAGGAATACGCGAATCGCTTGGGGAGGGGTTTCGACCTAAGGAGATTCAGGAGCTATGGAAACACAACTTCAGCAAGAATTAGATCGCCCAGAGCGAGTAATCCTGATCCACGGCCTGTCGGGAAACCGGTGGGTGCTGGGGCCGCTCAATCGATTTCTGAAGAAGCATCACTATCTTCCATCGCGGTGGTGTTACCGGAGCGTGGGAAATAGTGTGACGAACCACGCGCAGCGACTGAAAGCGTTCTTGGAAGAGGAAGCGGACTCGCGTGAGCCGCTGCATTTTGTCACGCATAGCATGGGAGGCATCATCCTCCGGGCAGTGCTGGCCGATACGAATTGGCAGCGGCCAGGGCGACTGGTGATGTTGGCCCCGCCGAATCATGGATCGAACGTCGCCGCGCTGGCATCCCGTGGGCTGCACTACCTCTGCCCTGCTCTGTCCGATATTTCCACCTCGCCAGATAGCCTGGTGCATCGCTTGCCGATGGTCCAGTCGCTGGACACGGGAGTCATCGCGGCGACGCAGGACCTGTTGGTTCACCTGGAAAGTACCTACATCGGGAACCAGGTCGACCATGTGCTCGTACCCTGCGGACACAATCGTATCTTGCGACACCCAGAATCGCTTCAGGAGATTCTGCACTTTCTTAAAAATGGTCGCTTTTCGGAAGGTGCCCTACGCGTGGCCGCTACCGCTTCGCCGGGCGGCGTTATGGTATGATGGCGGATATCGAAATCCCTATCCGCAGCGAGACCACACCCTATGCCGTTTGTGTCTTGTACCTATGAAGAGCACGCCGAAGCGATTCTCGAGATCTTCAACGACGCGATCGTGAACTCTACCGCGCTATATGACTATCATCCTCGGCCGATCGAAAGTATGGTCAATTGGTTCGCTACCAAGCAGGCCGGTAAATTTCCGGTGCTCGGGGTGGTGGACGAAGGCGGCAAGCTGATGGGCTTTGCCAGCTATGGAATCTTCCGCCCTTTTCCTGCCTACAAGTACACCGTCGAGCACTCGGTTTACATTCATAAGGATCATCGCGGCAAAGGTCTTGGGTTAATGCTGATGCAGCGGCTGATTGAACTGGCTCAGCAGAATGATTTGCATGTGATGGTCGGTGGCATTGATCTGAGTAACGTAGGTAGTATTCGGCTGCACGAGAAGCTGGGGTTTGAACATTCAGGGACGATTCGTCAGGCCGGCTACAAGTTCGGCCGTTGGCTAGACCTGGGGTTCTTTCAGTTGGTGCTGCAGACGCCTGCCGTGCCGGTCGAGGGTTAGCTTTAACTTCGCCACGATGGAAAAGGAAGTGGAATGTCGAATTGGATTGACGTGGCAGCGGAAGCAGATTGCCCGCTTGGGCAGGCTTTGGAAGTCGTTGCCGCGAAAAGGATGGTCGCGATCTATCACACCGAAGATGGCTACTTCGCGACCGATGGAATGTGCGCCCATCAAGGAGGGCCGGTTGGTCAGGGAGAACTCTGCGGCAATATTGTGACCTGTCCCTGGCATGGCTGGCAGTATGACGTTACCACCGGAAAGCACCAACTCAGTTCGATCCATCTCGATTGCTTCCCGGTGAAAGTCGAAGACGGGCGTATCTGGGTCGACGTTCCGTCGGACGACGAATAACGCTCGCCAGCCGTGAGCTCGGTTCGTCAGCGGACCGAGCGGCAAAGAATCATGCGAAGACGCTAAGAATGGCGGAGCTACTTCCCTTTGCCGTTCTTCTTCAGGTCGAAGTTCATTTCTTCGCTGGGACCCGAGACCGTCGCTGTCAGCGGGGTCAGATGCTTGGCGTTGTAATTCGGGTGGGTAATCGTTTCCAGCTTCTGGCGAGTGCCGCTATCAGGCACGCCCTTCAGGATGTACTCTTCGCCGACGACCTTAGTGCCTAAGACCATCACCTTCTTCTCGCCTGGTTCCACTTCCGCGGAATAGGTGCCGTTTTTAATTGGGGCCCCTGCGGCTGGTGCTGTATCGTCGACCGACAGGAAGGTGATCAAGCCTCCCTCAACCGGTTGGCCTTCGACCGAAACGGTACCGCTAATGGGCACGGCCGTCGAAGCCGGTCCACCGCAGCCAAGAACTAGTGAGAGGGAACCTAGTACGGGCAAGACGACCAGTAGTGGAGAGTATTTCATGACAAAAGTCGCTTATGGCATTTGGAAAAGATATCGGTTGGGGGAGTCACCAGATGGCTGGCATGTCAGGCATCGCACCGAATTAGGTGTGCGATGCCTTTTTCCTGGATAAAGCTGGTTAGGGAAGTTGCAGCGATTCGCCGCCGCGGCCTGATAATGCGGCTTCCCAAATGCTGTGACTAACGGTCTCGGTAACAAATCGAACCGAGCCGTCCATCATGCTCACGTTGACACCACCTGGGTGATTGCTGCGGGCAGCAATCTGGTATTCCTGGTTACTTCCAACCTGGGTGCATGGCATTCGGCGGTAGTCGGCATGGGACGGATCTTCGGTGGTGTCTTTACACTGACGGCACTGATCCGGTACCCGCGAGTTAGGCGTGTTGATCGACATGAAGCCAGGGCTTCCTTCGTCGTTGAGCATGTCGCCGCGATTGTCGTCCAGTTGGTTTGGCGAAGCGATCAGGATCTCGGAGAAGCCAGCCGTGTTGGACGTACCATCGGTCAGATCAGCAAAGCGATACATGTGTCGCACCCCGAATGGCGATCCGCTGAAGATCGCCTGGTCAGCCGCGTTCTGGTGTAGGTGGGTGTTGCCCATGTTGGTGACGTAGTTGCCCATGACCCGCCAGTAGGTATCGGACTGGGCCTGCGTGACGTTCACTTTGTCGGATGGGCAGTAGTAGCCAGCGACAAAGACGCGGTGGGTGTCGATGTTGGGGGATGTATAGAACGGATCAGCAATGTTGTAGCGATCGTAGAGCGCCGACTGCTCGATGAAAGGCCACAGCGAAACGGCGAAGGTGATTCGTTCGTACTCTTGGCCGTTCTCGACGGTGCCGGTGCTATTCATGGCCGCCAGCGGCATAAACTCCTGGTTGATGTCAGCGAAGTTGTGTGAGGCCAACGCCCACTGCTTCAGGTTGTTGGTGCACTGCATGCGGCGGGCAGCTTCGCGGGCCTGTTGCACTGCCGGCAGTAGCAAGGCGATCAGAACCCCAATGATGGCGATGACAACTAACAGTTCGACCAGGGTAAAACCTTGCCGTGGAGAAGTTCGCATGGTTGGCAGCTTTCAAGGAAAAGTGAGGAAAACGGTCGGAATCCAATGTCGAGCCTGAAACCGCGTGCCTTGGGACAGGTTCCCAAGTAATTTCTAGTTGACAGGTATAAAAAACGACCAAATGGAAAAGATTTTCATGACGACACAATGGATTATACAACCGGCGAAGCTGCTCGGCTAGTTCGATATTGAGAATTATTGCTGTTCGTTCCTTGTAGTTCTATAGAGGTGGTTTGGCCATTTATATGCACTAAGTTGCTAATTTGTAACCTTGTTATTGCAAAAATGTAACGAAGAAATACCCATGTAGAGGTGTATGTCTTGGGTTTGGATAATCAGCTGCTGGCGATGTGTTTTGAGTTATATTGCGGTATTGGCTCCGTGACTGCATACAGGCATCACCCAAGGCCAGACGAGCCATTGGTAAGGATGTTGGGAGGGCACGTTCGTTTCGCCAAGCCACTAGGCAGGCTGCGGGGCATTGGGATTAGAAGATCGACGAACTGGCCTGCGGGGGTATCAAGAGGTAACTATTCGTGGACGGTTCGCCTTGCCAGTCACTAGAATAGGTGGCGACCGTTCGCTCGCCGTTTCATTGTTTCCCAGGGCTAAGGAGCCTCACGTCTTGTTGGAAAACTCGACACTCAATCGTTGCTTGCTTTGTTGTTCTACCCTGTTGGTCATTGCGATCAGTTGGTGCATCGTGGGCAATGCTCTGGCTCAGGAGAAATCGGCCACCTCAGCCGGCGACGAAGAAATAATTGCTCAATTGGGGGATGATGAGTACCTGGTTCGTGAAGCAGCGGAAGATCGAATTCTGCAGCGGGGAGCCGACATTCTTCCTCTACTTAATGAAGCGAGAAGGTCTCCGGATCCAGAAGTTCGATTGCGGGCCTCGGCTCTCTATCTGCAGTTGAGCGCTCGTGTGCGGAAAGATAATTTCACTCGCTTTGCCGATATGGCGAAAGATGTGGACCTGCCAGGCTGGAAACGTTTTCAAGAACGACATGGTGATTCGAAAGTCACGCGCAAGCTATTCGTCTCGATTCTGAAAGATGAATGGGACATAATCGTCGCGTTGGAGACTCAGCCGCAGATGATGGACTATCTCTTGTTTCAGCGAGCCAACAAGATCCGCGAAGATCTTTATGGGCCCAATCACATTCAAATCTCCGAAGGAACGGCGGCAGCCATGCTGCACGCGACTTCGTTCGAGGATATTCGGATCACGGATCCGACCATGGATCAACTGAAATTCCTGCTTGCCGCTCCGCAGGTCACTAACAGCCTGCAAGATCCAGAGAGTGCCGGGCCGCTGTTGAGCGTGTTCGATCAATGGCTGGAGACGAATTTAAAGTCGGGGCGCTTTTCGCAAGAGATGCGTTTTGTTGTCTTAACAACCTGCCTGCGTGAAGGGATTAAGAGTGGCAAAGTCGTCGCCAAGCAGATGCTCGACGAGCGAGCCAGCCCGATCTATCAGAACGGATTTGGTCAGTTCGGAGCAATCAATGCGACCCAGCAGATGATGTATGCCATGCTCGCGATCGCCAAACTGGGCGGTAAGGAAGACATTGAGTACCTCAGCAAGTACTTCGACGATGACACGGAAGTATCGCTGCCGACTGTCCAGGGAGATCAGTTCAACACGCAAATGAAGGATGTCGCCCTGGTCGCCGTGCTGCACCTTTCGGGGGAGAATCCAAAGGACTACGGATTTCCACGCATCTCGACCGATCCAAACTTCTTATACAACATCCGCTCGATCGGCTTCACGACTCCCCAGCAGCGCCAGCAGGCGTTCGAAAAGTGGGATAAGAAGCAGCAGCCCACACCCATGGAAAAGTAGTGCTAGCGTGCTGGCAATTTGGATTGACCCGATTCTCTGAACTTGGCATCATTCCGCGACGTGTTTTTGGGTAGCGCCCTGGCTTGCCGTGGACGATACTTAGAAAAGCACGCTATTGCTTTAGGAGAATCGCATGCGCAGGGTCGCGCCAATCATTTACGTATTTGTTGCTGTTTCAGCTGCATCGCTTGGCTGTCGCTCGCCGTACCACCAGGACCAACTAGGTGTTTTGGGTGCGGGTACTGGGGCTTTAGCAGGAGCGGCCATCGGTAGTGCTTCGGGACATACGGCCGGCGGTGCCATAATTGGCGGGCTGGTTGGGGCCACGGCAGGTTCGGCCGTTGGGGCACATATGGACGAAGTGGAAGCCCGAAACCAGGCTCTCTTTCAACAGCGTTTAGGGCGTAGCATCGAAGGACAAACAACCTTTGATGATGTAATTGCGATGAGCAAAGCTGGCCTCGGCGATCAGGTTATCACAACGCATATCCGACGGCACGGTGTCGCTCAGGTGCCATCGGCTCAGGATCTGGTTTATCTGAAGACCAACGGCGTAAGCGACGGCGTTATCAACGCGATGCAAAACCCGCCGGTCGAAGTCGTTTCCGCCCCAGTGCGAGATCGGGTGATCGTGGAAGAACATTACTATGGCCCGGCCCCCTATTACGGCCCACACTGGCATCATCGACATTACCACCACCGACCCGGTGTTCATTGGGGCATCACCGTCGGACACTAATCGACGCCGATACGCTTAGATGGCAAACATGGAATGAAAGGGAAAGCCGAAGGGCTTTCCCTTTTTCGTTGGGCAGCGAATGAATTGTCGGTGAATTCACGCGAGCCCCCGTCGGTTCCCTGGTGCATCAGGCGTTATACTGAAGCCGCAAGCCCAGGCGGAACTTTCCATTTGACGAGAGAATCATGAGTAGTCAGTCCGGTCCCGGAAATCCGACAGCATCCCAGTCGACGGCCAGCGAGGCGTCAGCCGGCCCTGCAAGCCGCTACATTCCCCCACGCTGGATTTGGATCGTGGGCACGTGTTTTCTGCTTTTGGGAGTGGTTGGGTTCTTTGGACGCATTCTCGGAAATGGTCCCTTGGCCGACCTGTACGACGCGCTGTGGTTCTTCCGTGATCCGGCGATCTGCAATGTGATGGCGTTGATCGGCGGTTTCTTTGCTTGTTTCATCCCCCTGGTTTGGTTCACGTTCGCCAGTAGTTGGCCGGCCGCGATTCGCTTTACCCCGATTACTTTGATCGGCCTGGCCGTGATGGGTTTCTTTGCCGTGTTCGAGATCCAGGGCGTCTCCGGCGAGATGGTTCCACGATTCGGCTATCGTTTTGGCAAAGCCCCTGATCAGCGTCTGGGCGAGTTCACCGCTTCGGGAGCCAATCAGGCGGAAGACAGTCCCCGATCCGTGGCCGACGACCCGAACGCGTTTGCCCAGTTCTTAGGCCCCGATCGAAATAGCCGTTTGTCCGGTCCGAACCTCGAGACTGATTGGGCATCTCATCCACCGAAAGAGATCTGGCGTATGCCAATCGGTGCCGGGTGGTCAGGCTTCTCGGCGCTCGATGGTCGCATCTACACGATGGAGCAGCGCGACAATGAAGAACTGGTGACCTGCTACGACATGCAAACCGGCAAGCCAATTTGGGGAACCGGCGTCGAGACGCGGCATTACACGGTGATGGGTTACGTAGGGCCTCGCTGCACTCCCCTGCTCTTCGATGGACGCGTGTACGCGTTGGGTGCCACCGGAGTACTACGCTGTCTGGACCAGCGCACCGGCGACATCGTTTGGCAGCACGACCTGCTCGAAATGTACGGCGTGACGCCGGACGTGGAAGTCAAAAATATTGCCTGGGGGCGTGCCAACAGTCCTTTGGCGTACGAGTTGGAAGATCGCAAGATTGTCATCATTCCCGCTGGTGGGCCAGATAAAACCCAAAAGGACGCCATGGCCTCGCTGGTGGCTTTCGATGCAGTAACGGGTGAGAAGGTTTGGGAAGGTGGGCATCATCAGATCAGCTACGCCTCGCCCAGCATTGCTCAGGTTGACGGCAAGGATCAGATCATCAGTGTGAACGAGTCGACGATCACTGGCCATGACCCATCCACCGGCCAAGAGATGTGGTCGATCGATTGGCCCGGCAATTCTGCCGGCAATGCCACTTGCTCGCAGGTCCACTCGCTGGGGAGCAACCGCTTCTTCGTTTCCAAGGGCTATGGACAAGGTGCCAGTACGTTTGAGGTCCAGGCGGTGGGGGAAGGTTTTACGACCAAAGTACTATGGGACAATAGCCGCGTCCTTAAGACCAAGTTCACCAACGTTGCGATTCAGGACGACTATGTCTTCGGGCTGAACGATGGCATCTTGGAGAAGGTCAAGCTAGAAGCCAAACGCCCCGAGTGGCGTGAGCGTGGATTCGGTCACGGACAGCTTCTGCTGGTGGGTGATGTGCTGCTGGTTATGGGGGAAGAAGGTGACCTCGCGTTGGTCGATACGGCCTCGGAAGACTACCACGAGTTCTCGCGTATCAAGGCACTCTCAAGCGAAATCGCGCCGACCTGGAACCCGCTGTGCCTGTACGGTGACTTGCTGCTGGTTCGCAATGCAGAGGAAGCGGCTTGCTACAAGCTTCCAACCAAAGACTAAGTTGCCTTGTCGAGAAGCCAGTCTTCGAAGTTCGTTTGCTTGATCGTCGGTGCACGCAGCAAATAGGCTCGTTCGCCGATAAGTGCATTCAGCCAGGGGCGATAGACGAGCGTGGAAAGTGCTCGGGTGCTGATGCTTCCTTTGACCTGGGCTTCGACGTTTTCCGCCAAGCGGCTATAGGTGGCCGGCACGATGTTGGGTTCGGGGCCCAGATGAATGAGTGCCTCGGTGCCGCTGCTCAGCGTGTGATAGACCGCCTGCCACAGAAGTTGAGGCTTATCTACCCACTGGCAGATGAGATCGCGAACGTTGGTGTCGGTGTAACTACAGGCACCGGTAATCAGCGAAAGCACCGGAGGCTTGGGGGCTGTGAAGCCGCTTTTCATTTGACTCATCAGTAGGGCCGCACGCGAGTTGATGTGCTCGCGCCAGACAATCGGGGTGTGCATCGGCGGCCACTTGTGAGGGTTCTTCTTCACATGAACGCGATCGGCAATCGTTTCTTGAAGTCGCGTGTGGAGACGCGTTGTGGTGTCGTGTTCGCCAATGACAATGAGCGAGTTGGGGGAAAGAACGGCCGAGATTCCGATTAGCCCTTTTCCTTCGGCGTTGATCTCTTGGCAGAGATGATGAACGCTGTTAGCACTGAGTGTGGTCTTACGACAGAAGACGACCGCGAGCGTGCACGTGGGTGCGAGCTTGGCTGTATCGATGGACAACGAGAGCGGTATCGTGAGGGCGTCTTCCAAGCTCAAGCAGTGGCCGGCCACAAGTGCCGTCAATTCACCCAAACTGTACCCCATCAGGTACTGGGCGTTGGTAAGGTGAACATTGTATTCCTGCTCGAGAATATCGACCTGGGCCATTTCCGCGGCCATAATCAACGCGATGGCGTCGGGGTAGGAATCGAGATCGGTTTCTTCCCCTCGACTCACGCGGCCCAGCAAGTCGACTGGTCGATGCAACACTTCCGAGGCAATCTGGCCGCACTGTTCCAGTCGTTTCGCAACGTACCCACCAAAACGCGGATGGTTCAACAACTCTGGCGTACGTCCCATGTTCGTGACGTTGTAGCCGCGAAAGACGAACGCGGTCGTACTCAGATGACCGGTGATATGATCCGCCATGGTGGTTGTCGTCGCCGAGGTGCTTGTCTGATGGAATGACGTGCCTGAGGCATGGCATCCCGTATTGCCTATCGACAATATACAATGCAGGCAGCATCAATGTGAAAAGTAGGACAAGACGACCATGGAAACCGCCCCGGAAACCGCAACGACCGATTTCAATCTGAAGGGAAAAGTTGCCGCCGTGACGGGGGCTGCTAGCGGAATCGGTCGAGCGATTGCCCTGCAATTAGCCCGCCAGGGGGCTTCGCTTATTTTGCATACCCGCAGCAACGACCATGGCCTCCGCGAGACCGCCAACCTGGCCCAGGCCATCCGTCCCCAGATTGCCGTCGAACTGTTGATCGAAGATTTCCAGGACCCACAACAGCAAGATCGTTTCTGCCAGCAAGCCTGGGATTGGAACGGTGGGATCGACATTCTCGTGAATAACGCTGGAGTCGACGTGCTGACGGGCGAGGCGGCGCAGCTGACCTTCGAAGAGAAGCTGGAACTCGTCTATCGCGTTGATGTCGTCTCTACGATCCGGATTGCCCGGACACTGGGTACCAGGATGAAAACGATCCCTGGTAGCAGCATCGTGAACATTGGCTGGGACCAGGCCGCGCACGGAATGGAAGGAGACAGCGGCGAGATGTTCGCTGTCTCGAAAGGAGCGATCATGGCTTTCTCGAAGAGTCTGGCGAAGTCGCTGGCACCGAACGTTCGCGTCAACTGCGTGGCCCCTGGGTGGATACAAACGGCCTGGGGGGAAGACAGTTCTGACTACTGGCAAAGCCGCGCCCAGCGCGAGTCGCTCGTACAAACTTGGGGCAAGCCAGAAGACGTGGCAGCGACTGTAGGCTTTCTCGTTTCGTCGGCCGCACGATTCGTGAATGGGCAAGTCGTGACGGTCAACGGCGGATTCAATCATGGAGGTCAGCTTCCACGAGATTTGAAGGAGTCGTAACGGCGCAATGCCCCAGCCTCACATTCATTTCGTTACCGGTAAGCTGGCCGAGTCGTCGCTGCGAAACGTCTTGGCCCAATTGGCACCTAAGGCAGGTTTCGACTACTCGGTTCAGGTCCTCAACATTACAGTGGCAGCGTTGATGACGGCCGACTGGATTGCCAGGCGAATCCAGGTTCCGCCCGAAGCGACCCAGGTGATGGTGACCGGTTACTGCCGAGGAGACCTGAAGCTGATCGAGGGCGTCGCCATGGTGCCGGTCCAACTTGGTCCGAAGGACTTGCGTCAACTGCCAGATTGGTTCGATCAGCCTGCCCTGGCCGATGACTACGGCGAGTACGATATCGAGATCATCGCCGAAATCAATCACGCGCCAAGCTTCAATTTGGCAGAGATTGTAGCGGAAGGTATTGAACTTCGTGCTGCAGGTGCCGACCGCATTGATGTGGGCTGCGATCCTGGCAGTATATGGACTGGCGTCGCTGATTGCGTGAAAGCCCTATGCGACGAAGGCCTGCAGGTTTCGGTCGATAGTCTCAATCCAGGTGAGATCGCTCCAGCAGTAAAGGCGGGGGCTAGCCTGGTGCTGTCGGTCAATTCGAGCAACCGCGAGTATGCGGCCGATTGGGGCTGCGAGGTCGTGGTGATTCCGGACGATCCGAAATCGCTGAAGGGATTCGACGAAACGATCAACTATCTGGTTGGCAAGAGCGTTCCCTTTCGACTCGATCCGATTCTCGAACCGATCTCGTTTGGCTTTACCGAAAGTATCGTCCGCTACTACGAAACGCGCCGGCGCTATCCCGATGCCGAGATGATGATGGGGATCGGTAACCTCACGGAACTGACCGACGCCGACTCGGCCGGCATCAACGTGATGCTGCTGGGAGTTTGTCAGGAACTGGGGATTCGCAGCGTGCTGACCACCCAGGTCATCAACTGGGCCCGGACGAGCGTTCGGGAATGCGACCTGGCTCGGCGGTTGATGCGTTACGCGATCGAGCATCGAACGCTTCCCAAGCGGATCGAGCCCAAGTTGGTAACGCTTCGTGATCCGAAAGTGAGCGAGCCATCTCCCGAAGAGCTTGCACTGTTGCCACAGCAGCTCAAGGACAAGAACTACCGACTGTTCGTCGCGCAGCAGATGTTGCACATGATTTGTAGTGATCTGCATTTGCAGGATGACGACCCGTTCTCGCTATTCGAGAAGCTCGAAGCGACCAGCCCGACCAATTTGAACCCGTCGCACGCGTTCTATCTGGGATTCGAACTTTGCAAGGCGATGACGGCCATGCATTTGGGCAAGCAATACCGGCAGGACGAAGCACTCGATTGGGGCTACCTGACGCACGCAGAAGAGTCGCACCGGATTAACCTGCATAAGGATCATCGCAAGGATGCCAAGGCAACGGAGGCTGATGATGCATCGTAGCCCAACCTTGGGAACTCCGCTGGTGACTGAGATGGACGAGCGATTCCGGCCTGAAGGCGTCTTTGAGCGTCTGGCGAATTTGCCCCATGTGCTCTGGCTCGACAGTGCTCGGCAGGGGGATACGCTCGGGCGATACAGCTTCCTGATGGCCGACCCGATCGAAGTTATCCAGGCCGGTCCGCTTCAGATGGAAGCCGCCCTGGCGAGATTGTCCGAGCTGGAGAAATCGTTTCGCCTGGATAATGTGGCGGAACTTCCGCCATTTCAAGGAGGAGCCGCAGGCTACTTTTCGTACGACCTGAACCGGGCATTTGAAAAGGTCCCGGAGACCAGGTTCAACGAGTTTCATCTCCCCTTGCTCTCGTTTGGCATTTATGACTGGGTAGCTGCATGGGATCACGTGCAGGGAAAGGGGTGGTTGTTTTCCACGGGCTTCCCTGAAGTCGATCTGGAAAAGCGACAATCCCGGGCTAAGGCCAAAGCGGATGAAGTCTTGGGGATGTTTGACTGTGAAGCCCCTCGCCTGGAACCGGCGAAACCGGGGAGAGTTATTCCCGCAAACGATCTGGCTTCCTGCTACGCTTGCCCAGAGTTCCCTGATGTGATGAGCAACTTCCCGAAAGATGACTATCTGGAAGCGGTGCGAAAGTCGGTCGAGTACATCCACTCCGGTGACATCTTTCAAGTGAACCTGGCTCAGCGGTTGATCCTGGAAGCGAAGACGTCGTCCCCCCTGCTCTATTTGAAACTGCGTGAAAAGAACCCGGCCCCTTTTGCTGGCTACTATGATTTCGGCGCGGGACAGATTGTGTCGGCGTCGCCTGAGCGATTCATTTCGGTACGAGATCGTACGATCGAGTCTCGGCCGATCAAGGGAACGCGACGTCGTAGCGGTCGGCCGGAACTCGATATGTTTTGGGCCGACGAATTGATCCGCAGTAAGAAGGATCGCGCTGAGAACGTGATGATCGTCGATCTGCTGCGGAATGATCTATCACGGATTTGTCGGCCGGAGAGCGTCGAAGTGACGAGTCTCTGCGGACTGGAAACCTACCAGACGGTGCAGCACCTGGTATCGATCATCGTGGGTGAGTTGGAGGATGGAGTGGGAGTTCGAGAGATCCTCGAATCGATCTTCCCAGGCGGCTCGATTACCGGTGCGCCGAAGATTCGGGCGATGGAGATCATTTCGGAACTTGAGCCAACGGCTCGTGGACCGTACTGCGGCTCGTTGGGGTATATCGGGTTCGATGGTTCGATCGACTGGAATATTCTCATAAGAACGGTAATCGCCTCGGCAGGCTGGTGGCAGTTTCCTGTCGGGGGAGGAATTGTGGCCGACTCGGACCCCTTGCGGGAGTACGAGGAAACGTGGCATAAAGCATTGGGACTTCTCCACGCGGTGCTCGACGAATGATATTGGTCATCGACAACTACGATAGCTTTGTGCACAACCTGGCGCGGTATTTTCGCCAGTTGGGGCAAGAGACTGTCGTGCGCCGTAACGATGCCATTTCCGTCGAAGAAATCAAGCAGATTCGACCGGTCGCGATCGTCCTTTCCCCGGGGCCATGCACGCCGACCGAGTCTGGCATTTGTATGGATGTCGTTCGCCAACTGCAGAGTGAAATTCCCATCTTAGGTGTGTGCCTGGGGCATCAGGCGATTGTCGAAGCGCTGGGTGGTCGGGTCGTCCGATCGAATCGGCCGATGCACGGCCAGGCCTCGCAAATCACGCATGACGGAACGGGCGTCTTTCGCGAGCTTCCTTCCCCGATGCAAGTCGGCAGGTATCACTCGCTGATCGCAGAGAAGGAATCGCTTCCGGCATGCCTGCGAATCGATGCCCAGACCGAAGATGGAACCATTATGGCGGTCTCGCACCCATCGCTGCCGGTGGTGGGAGTGCAGTTCCATCCGGAGTCGGTACTGACAGAGCACGGCTATGCCTTGCTGGCCAACTTCTTGCAGATGGCTGGCCTGGCGTCGCCACCCAAGGTCAACGTGGCGATGCCCAAGATTGCGATCCCAGGCGGAGCAGCGTTTGCCGAAGGTGACGTATATTGGAGTCAGGAATTGTGAGTGATCCAAGGTTGCGCATTGTTGAGGGAATGCTCACGACACAGAATGCCGATGGTACGGTGAACGTCGCTCCGATGGGGCCTTGCGTCGACGATCAGTTCACGCGGTTTCTACTGCGGCCTTTTCCTGGTTCACGAACGTACGAGAACCTGCTACGAACACGTCAGGCAACGTTTCATGTTACCGACGATGTCGAAATGATCGCTCAAGCAGCCGTGGGAGATTTGCATCAGCCTCCTGCTTTTCTGGCGGACTGTGAAGCTGGCTATCACGTTCTGGCTGGCTGTTGCCGTTGGTATCGGTTGGAAGCGGACCAGATCGATACGTCAGGAGAGCGGGCCGCATTGAACTGCCGTGTTGTACGGCAAGGGCACATCCGGGACTTCTTTGGCTTGAACCGCGCAAAGCATGCTGTGCTGGAACTGGCCATATTAACAACCCGCGTCCACATTCTTTCGGCAGTAGAGATCGATCAGGCGATTGCCACGATGATGCCATGGGTCGAGAAAACTGGGGGGGATGCGGAAGTCCGCGCCTGGGAATTCCTGCGGACAACGATCCAAGAGCGGCGAATTGCCGCCAGGGAATCGTCCTGAGGCTGGAAGTTCGGTAAACTGCTGGAATGCCTCTCTTCAAGCCATCACCCCTGGACGGCCCCTCTTCTTCGCTGGTCGCGAAGTTGACCGTGGGGGCGCGCCTTCATTTTGGCCTGCTGGCGTTTGATTCGGATGACGCTTCGTTCGGCGGTGTGGGCGTGATGATCGATCGGCCAGGTTTGGAAGTTCATGCAAGCCAGGCTGAACAGTTCACAGCCACAGGCCCTCTGGCCGACCGCATCGAGGCATTCGCCCGGTTGTGGCAGCAGTCGACCGACCTTGATCTTCCGGCGGTACGACTGGCGACGCGGGGCATGCTGCGCGATCATGTCGGACTGGGCTGCGGTACTCAGTTGGGGCTGGCGGTCGGGACGCTGCTTTCCAAGTTGGCAGGCTACCCGTTGCCGGACATTCCGACCCTGGCCGCGACCGTCGATCGTGCGAAGCGGTCGGCGATTGGCTGTTATGGTTTTCTGGAAGGCGGTTTTCTTTTTGAAACGGGCCATCACGAAGATTCGTTTCCGCGGCTAGCGTATCGGGGCGAGGTTCCCTCGCGCTGGCGATTTGTGCTGGCGACCCAGCATGAGGTGCTCGGGCGTCACGGCGAAGAGGAAGAAGAAGGTTTTCGCCAGTTGGACCCCGTTCCGGATCCTACAACGGCGCGGCTTCGCCAACTAATCGAGGGGGAGATGATTCCGGCCTTGGAAGCGACCGATATTGGGCGTTTCGGTGAGTCGGTCTACGAGTACGGTTGTCTGGCCGGCGATTGTTATGCTGCGCTGCAAGGGGGACGCTATGCGAACCCCACGTGTACTGATCTTGTCCAGCGAATGCGTTCGTTCGGAATCGCCGGTGTCGGGCAAAGTTCATGGGGGCCAACCATCTTTGGATTGTGTGAAGATGGTGAGCAGGCCGAGGCACTTTGCACCCAACTGCGAGAGCGGTATTCTGAAAGCCAGTTACAACTGGAGATTTCCCGGCCAAATAATCGCGGTGTCCAACTTGAGTGGGCCTCGCCAGGCGGCTGATAGTATTTGAGAGGAAGCGGAGTTCATGCCTCATCTGGGCGTAAATATTGATCACGTTGCCACGATTCGCCAGGCTCGCAACACGAATGAACCTGACCCGGTTTGGGCCGCTGCCCTCTCCGAACTGGGGGGCGCAGACTGTATCACGCTGCACCTTCGCGAAGATCGTCGCCATATTCAAGATCGTGACCTGGAGGTGATGCGACAGACGGTCAAGGTGAAGCTGAACCTGGAATTAGCCGCGGAAGCCGATGTAGTATCGATTGCTTGCCGCGTGAAGCCCGACCAGGTGACCCTGGTACCGGAACGCCGCGAAGAAGTCACCACTGAAGGGGGCCTGGATGTCGTGGCCCACGAAGCTTCGATCGTCCGAGCAATCGACCAGTTCCGCGAAGCAGGCATCTCTGTCAGTCTGTTTCTCGACCCCGACCCGAAACAGATCGAGATGGCGGCCAAGCTGAAAGTAGATGCGGTCGAACTGCACACCGGGCAATATGCCCTGACGCGTGGTCGTGAGCAGCAAAAGGAGCTGGCACGACTCTCAATCGCCGGCGAACTGATCCATAAAGCGGGCATGCAGCTGCTGGCCGGGCATGGGCTGACTTATACGAATGTTCAGCCAATTGCACAGATCCCCGAAATGGCGGAACTTAATATTGGCCATAGCATCGTATCCCGGGCCGTTTTCGTCGGTTTCAAAGAAGCGGTAGCCGAAATGAAACGGCTGATCACGCTTTAGGCGGCACTGGCCAAATTTTCACGTGTATCGTATCATAGGCCGGTCCTAGACAGGCTTTTGTTCTGAGTTAATTCGTTTTCAATCTGTTGGTGTTTCAGCATGACACGCAAAGGTAGCGATTTCGCAGGCGTATCGGTAGCAATCACGACTCCTTTCAAGGGAGGTCTAGTGGACTACGACTTGCTGAAACAACAGGTCGAATTTCAGATTGAAGCAGGCGTCGATTGCCTGTGCCCGGTAGGAACCACCGGCGAATCCCCGACGCTGTCTCACGACGAGCACGAACGTGTTATCAGTGTCGTGATCGAAACGGTAGCGGGGCGCGCAAAGGTGATGCCAGGCACCGGATCGAACAGCACCCACGAAGCGCTAAAGCTAACCCGCTGGGCCGCTGGCGAAGGCGCGGACGCCGCTCTGGTTGTCGCGCCTTACTACAACAAGCCAACCCAGGAAGGCTTCTATCAGCACTTCAAGGCACTAGCTGAAGACTCGTCGATTCCGATCTGCGTTTACAACATTCCGGGACGTACCGGTAAGAATATCGAGCCAGAAACGATTGCCCGCCTGGGTGAGCTTTCGCAGATTCAACTGGTGAAAGAAGCCACCGGCTCGATGGATCAGGCATCGCAAACGCTGGAACTGACCAACCTGACGCTACTGAGTGGCGACGACAGCATGACCCTCCCGCTGATGTCGATCGGCGGTGCCGGGGTGATCTCGGTGGTTGGTAACATCGTTCCCAAGGATATGCTGCAACTGGTCAAGGCCGCAGCCGCCGGCGACTACGCCGAAGCCCAGAAGATGCACTTCAAGCTGTTCACGCTCTGTCGAGAAATGCTAGGTCTTTCGACCAACCCGATTCCAATCAAGGGTGCGATGAAGATGCTCGGCCGTGATTCGGGTGAACTGCGTCTGCCAATGACCCCGCTGTGCGAGAACGGCGAGAAGCGTCTGGCCCAGGTGCTGACCGAATACGGTTTGCTCTAAATCCTGTCACCAAGAGAGTTGCTGATGCCGCCATGCCGTTTGTCGTCTATCTCTGCGAATATGGGACGATCTACGGTGGCGAGAACTCGATGCTCAGCGGGCTTCAGGCCTTGCAGCGCCGCGGCTTTGACGTTGCCGTGGCGTGCCCAGCGGAAGGCCCCTTGGCTGGGCAATTGGCCGATCTAGGCGTCCTCGATCTACCGTTTCTGTGGATCGATGGAAAGGGAAAACGTTTGCCGCTGGAGCAACTGCGTGAGGACCTGGTCGAGATGACGGCATTATGGAAGGCTGATATCGTCCATGCCAACAGCTTGTCGGTTTCGCGGATACTGGGACCAGTCAAGCGACCTGGAAGGACCAAGTTCGTAGGGCATCTGCGTGACATCATTAAATTGAATCGTCGTGTCGTCAGCGATATTTCGGCGCTGGATGAAATCTATTGCGTATCGACGGCGACAAGATCCTTTCATCTGAATCAGGGGCTGTCGGCTGAGAAATCGTTGGTATTGCACAACGGAATCGATCTGACGGAGTTTGCCCCACCCAGTTCACGAGAAGAACGCTCTCCCCTACGGCTGGTCTATATAGGACAACTGGTCATGCGGAAGGGAGTCGATGTTCTGCTGGAAGGCGTTCGGCGAGCGATCGAGCTGGGAGCGGACGTCACGCTTGATCTGTATGGTGAATGCCACTCGACCAAAGAAGAAGCGAAGCAGTACCTGGCCGATGCCCAGAGCTATGTCGAACGCTGGCAGTTGACCGATCGTATTCGGTTTCAAGGTCGGACGGATCGAACCTGCCAGGTCCTGCAACAGGCCGACATCCTGGTTCATGCGGCTCGGCAAGAGCCGTGGGGACGCGTTCTACTAGAAGCCGGCGCTTGTGGACTACCTATCATTGCGACGGATGTAGGAGGCACCCGCGAGATGTATTCCGATGGCGAGGCACTGCTCGTTCCCGCTGATGACCCAGATATGCTTGCCCGGGCGATCGAGAAGCTGTGCCAATCGGGGGAACTTCGCCAGTCGATGGGAAGGAATGGAAGGAAACGGATCGAACAATTCGACATTAACGATTATGCGGATAAACTGGCCGACCGTTACCAAAAACTGCTGCAGGGTACCGTGAATTGACTCAAGAGGCAGGACGGACGCCGATTGTGAGCTAGGTTAATGTGACCGGCGAGGATTCGATAGGCGGATCGCGATCGGTCAGTCATTCTCTTCTGAAGAGCCTTGTCAATTCGCAATGTAGGTCTGCCATGAGCATGTCTTGCCAGGAACTTGCCAGCCGCATCGAACGAATGCAGCCCAATGCCGAACCTCGGGATGTTGCCCGACTTTGTTTGCTGCTTTCGAACTGCGTCGAGAATATTGGAGAACTCGACGACGACCATCTGTTGACGGCCGCATGGAAAGAAATGGGACTTCGCCTGCAAGCCGCTACCGATCAGCACGCAGCCATGACCGACGAATTGGACGAGCTGGCCAACTCGGATCCACGCAAGTTCTCGCCTGAGCAGATCTGGGTGCTGATCCGCGCGATCAAGGTCCAAAGCCAGATTCTACAGATGTATGTTGGGCAACCACTGATCGACGCCTAAGAGCGTTCTTACTCCAGCAGTAGAAGAGCAACCTTCAAGTAGATCACAATCCCGAACAGGTCGATCAGTCCGGCCACAAATGGGTTGCTCATTAACGCGGGATCGAGCCCAATCTTCTTAAAAATCAAGGGCAGCATCGATCCGATTAGCGTTCCAGCTATCACTACTAACACCAGCGTCGCCGGGACCACTAGCGCTGAATAGGGTGTCGGGGATTTAAAAAGCGCCAACAGCATCCCCATAAATGCCATGATCAAGCCCAGGATCAGCCCCATCGCCAGCTCGCGGCGCATGATGATCCACCAGTCACGGACGCTGGCTTCTCCCTTGTTCAGTGCCGTAATCACCAGCGTGGCCGATTGATTCCCGGAGTTTCCGCCTGTGGAAATCACCAGTGGGATAAAGATAACCAGCCATGGGATACGAGCTAGATCGGCTTCAAACTGTTCCAACGCGAAGGTCGTGAGGAAGGCCCCCACGAACAGCACGGCGAGCCAAACGCCTCGCTTGCGGCTGAGCGTCAGCACCGAAGTACGGAGATAGGTCTCTTCCAGCGGTTCCACGGCCGCCGCACGGTAGGCGTCTTCTGCCGCTTCTTCGACCACCACATCGAGAATATCGTCGTGCGTAATAATACCGACCAGGCGAAGCTCTTCGTCGACGACGGGGATCGCGAGAAGGTCGTAGTCGGCCATCTTCCGCAAAACGTCCTCTTGGTCGTCCAGCACGTTGGCGTGGATGACCTCAGTCTCCATGATCTCGCTCAGGTGCATTTGCGGCTTGCTTAGCGCCGAGACGATATCGCGAGTCGAGACAACGCCGTGGAGGCTCCCGAAGTCGTCGACCACGTACAGGTAGTAGATCGTCTCCAGGTGTTCGGCCTGTTCGGTGAGTTCTTTCAGGGCTTCGCGCGCGGTTAGGTTTTCGCTCAGCCGAGCCATCTCAGTCGTCATGATGGCACCAGCAGTTCCCTCTTCGTAATTCGAGAGCCGGAGCACGTCGCGGCGATCGTCTACGGAGAAGCATGCCAGAATCTGCTCGGCCGTTTCTTCTTCGACTTCACCCAGAAGGTCGACCTGATCGTCTGCTGACATCGTGGCGACAACTGGGGCAACCGACTCGGGAGGCCGAGCCTCAAGCATTTCGGCCTGCTTGTGGTATTCGAAGTACGAGAGGATTTCCCCCTGGAGGTTCAGATCCGCGTGATCGAGCACTCCCCAGGCCTCTTCCGGGGAAAGACCTTCCATGAACTCGGCCGTGCGTGCCGGATGCAGGGCCGTACAGAACTCGCGGAGGCCCGCTGAGTCATTTTCGGCCAGCATTTCACGAAGTTCCGGCAGATACAGGGTGTTGATCATGGGTGTCCTTGGATGAATCAGCCAAATTCGCTCAGGATTCACGTGTTTCAGGTACTATCTTACTGATCTGAGCTGTTCATGGGAGGGATGCCAACGGCCGACAGGCGTGATCCCTAGGGAGAAGTTCATGCAGATTTCTCGAAAGGATGTGCGAAGGAGCCGGGGTTAGTGATTGACTTTCCCTCCCCCTGAAAGTACTTTTTACGTATCAAATATTACCAATAGTTGGGTATTTCCTTCGTTTTGCTGGTGAGCTTTTTGGGCTGCCCCAACGAAACGAAGAAAATATCGAACGTCAAGAAATGGATCCGTTCGATATGCTACGAGGTCAAGACTCGCCGGCCACCGGTGGAGATCAGCTCTCCGAGTGCGAACAGAAGCTCGGTTATAAGTTCAAGAATCGTGAACTTCTGCAGTCTGCCCTGACCCATGCGTCGGGTGCCAATCATCGTTTGGGAAGTAACGAACGACTCGAATTTCTGGGCGATGCCATTCTGGGCAAATTCGTCTGTGAGACTCTTTTTCGGATGTTTCCGAATTACCTGGAAGGGGATCTTACCCGCATCAAGTCGATCGTGGTTAGCCGTAGTACGTGTGCACGGTTAAGCGATCAGATGGGGCTCGAACCATTTCTGATTCTCGGTAAGGGAATGGCCTCGACGCAGTCGTTGCCCAAGTCGCTATTAGCCGACGTTTTCGAGGCTATTATCGCGGCGATTTATCTCGATGGCGGCGATGAAGCGGTGAATACGTTTCTGGCAAGTGTGCTCGAAGACGAGATCGACCAGGCCTCGGCCGGCGAAGTGGGCAGCAACTACAAGTCGATGCTGCAACAGTTTGCTCAGCGAGAATACGGCACGACTCCCAATTACGAGTTGGTTGCCGAGAAAGGCCCCGATCACAGCAAGTTCTTCAACGTTGCGGTCGTGCTTCAAGGGACGCGTTACACTTCAGCCTGGGGCGCGAACAAGAAGGAAGCGGAGCAGCGTGCGGCAAAAAATGCGCTTCACGAGATCCAAGGCGAGACTCCTCCTTACTCAGAAGGCATGGAGCCAGGCTAAGTTGGGCTAGGTTCTTTGAATCTTAACAATCCCTGCCCCTCTAAGGATTCCAACCTGACCGACCGAGCTAATCGGTCATGTCAGTGCGACATTTCCGCTTAACTTAACCAACCTCTTGGTGGCGAAAACGTCTCGGCGTACTAGTTTCCACTTTAGACGATCTCTTTCATCGCATCGTCTAAGTTTCCGCCCCATCATGCCCACATTCGCCTATTTGTTGGTAACCGGGATATGGATTGCCCATCAAACACCAAGACATTACCTCCGCTTCAGTGTTTACCTAGCCTTCAGTCACTGCACATTCTGGCGACCGAAGATCAGCCATTCCATCAAGAGCTTTTGAAGCGGGCCTTGAGCCGCCATGGTGCGACCTTCCAGGTAGAGCCAGACGGAGAGTCAACGCTGGCTCGGCCTGATTTAACCAGTTTCGACGTCATCCTGCTCGACTTGATGCTGCCGGACACTGATGGTTTGCAATTGGCGAAAGCGCTGCGTGATCGAAACGTGACGGCCCCGATGGTCGCGATTACCGCCGGAACAATGACGTTCACACCTGAAGTGTGCTACGAGGCTGGCTTTCAAGGATTTCTCGAAAAGCCCTACTCGCCAATTGGATTGGCCGAAATGATTCGAGCAGTGCGCGACATTTAGCGAATCGTGATCGCCTGCTTGAGTGGCTCCAGGATGTTGCCAATGACATACTGTTCGAGCAAGCCCACTGCTTGATCGTGAAGACGCTGGAATGCGGTCACGTACGTCTCGTCCTCGTCCAAACTGCCAAATCGGCGAACGGTCAGGTAAACGCTTAGCTGTTCTTCAGGGAATTCCCCGGTGCGGACGTGATAGGCGGACGTTCGCGTCTCGATACTGAGCCGGAACTGGGTTCGACACTCATCGTCCAGGCTACACTGAATTGCCGGCTCGAAGCCAATAATCCGGTTTTCGCTACCCTGTACCATTCGTTCCAGTGCCGGCGGAAGCCCTAGCGCATCGGCGACCAACTGGTTGTGGTTTCCGCTGTACGTGAAATCAAACCCGTACATCGCGTTAAGTGATTCGCAGTCCAAGGGACTGATCGAGAGCGCATAGGGAACCTGGTCAAGAACAAACCGATGCTGTTCAACCGCTTCGTCAAACGAGCTTGGATTGACGTGCCCAGACAAGATGCGTTTGGGTTCAACGGATGTCCAGCGGTAGCTGCCGCCATCTTTGTCTTCTTCCAGAACGAACTCGTTCCGATCGCGCGAGTAGAAGTTCCGCATCTTAGGATAGCGTTTGCGGACCTGCTCGAAAAAATGAAGAACCGTGTCTCGCCCGCTAGGTAAATCCATCTCCGTATTGAGATTCATGTTGATATAAAAATCGTCAGTCAGCGAGCGGATATCGACCATCCAATCCTCCTTATGCTGTTTGTACGCGGCGAACCACGGGGCCGGCAGGAGTGGCACAACCCATTTGCAAGTATAGAATGACCGTCACAAAAGTGTCAAAGGTGCCACGCTAGGTGAAGGACACCGCCTGTGACGATTCGAGATGATGTTACTATCCAAAAAGACAGTCTTTCCCTCAAAACGGTTCAGCTAGAAACTACTCTCGGCCCAGCCGAACTTAGCTGGAATGGTGAAAAGCTCGCCCGCTTCGCCTGGCTTCCCAAGCGTGCCAAACGGAAGTCGGGACTGGTTGCCGCCGATCTCACGGACACTCAACGGGACTTGATTCAGGATGTCGTCGATTACGCTGCTGGCATCCGTATTGATTTTGCGAAAGTTCCTACAGACTTGTCGCATGGGACCCCGTTCCAGCAGAAGATCTGGGAGGCCTGCCAGAGAATTCCTTATGGCGAAGTCGTCACTTACGGAGAGCTTGCCCGGCTTGCCGGAAGACCCGGTGCCGCCAGAGCCGTGGGAACCGCAATGTCCCAGAACCGGATCCCCCTGATCATTCCCTGCCACCGCGTTATTTCAGCGGGAAACAAGATCGGCGGATTCACCAGCCCACAAGGAATCAGTCTGAAAAAACGGCTGCTAGATCTGGAAGCTGGTAGTCCCACCGATTTTAAAATGCCGCAGAAAAGTAATTTCGGGAAAATGCCGAAGTAAAAAGGAGACAACGACTTAGTAGTTGCTAGATTTTAAGACCCGAATCGACATTTTTTCCCGATCCTGAACCTAACTCGGTCCGAGGCGTCTTTACGGGAACCTAACGCATCACTATAATCCAGGATCTTGTTTGAGAGGGAATCGTAGATAAGGTACCCATTCAAACAAAACAACCTGTGGGTGTAGCTCAATTGGATAGAGCATCGGTCTACGAAACCGAAGGTTGAAGGTTCGAGCCCTTCCACCCACGCTAAAAGAAAAGGCCGTAAACCAAAGAGTTTGCGGCCTTTTTCATGCGCTCTCTCTGGCGTCAGTGGATCTCACCAAATCTTCTATTTTGGTCGGTTTTAGTCTCCGTTTGTTCGCACCATAGACGCAAGTTTTTAAATAGCTTGGGAAGGTTTGCATTCGAGTAGTGCATGCGCATTTCAACTGAAACCAGATCCGCTGTCACCACTGATCCGCACAATTGCAGTCGGTGCCTCCAGCAGACACAATGGCGGATGGCATTGAAAAGAGCGAGTTGGATCGGTCGATCTTTTTCGCTGAAGTTGTTTTGATTGAGGAGATGTGAATCCTGTGATTAGTACCAAGTTTCTCGCGCGAGTATGCCTGACGTCTATACTGGTGGCGTCGGTATTCTTTCTGGTGACCGCAGATGCCCATAGCGATGATGCACCAAAGGGAAAGGTCGTGTTTTCTGATGACTTTGATGGGACCGCCGCGAAACCAGTTCAGTCGCTTGACGACCTTAAGCATTGGGAATTCCTCGATCCCAAAACTTGGACCTGGAATAATACAAAAGACGCTGGAGGTCAGATCGAGATCACTGAACGCGGCAGCGAGTACAAGCCTCCCACACGCAGCCCGGGTCATGTCGCCTTGGTCAAGGACCTGGAAGTTGGCAACTGCGAGATTCGCTTCCGTGTTCGCAGCACCAAGGACACTGGCAACCACCGCGACTGCTGTATTTTCTTCGGCTATCAAGACGCATCGCACTTCTATTACTGCCACCTGGGCGCGAAGCCAGACCCGCACAGTGGCCAAATCATGATCGTCAAAGAAGCTCCGCGGTTAGCACTGACGAAGAACGAGAAGCTGACCCCCTGGGACGATCAATGGCATCAGGTTATGGTACGTCGCAATGTCGATACCGGCCTGATCGAAGTCTTCTTCGACGACATGACCACGCCACACATGAGTGTTACCGACAAAACGTTTGGCGCAGGGCGAGTTGGTATTGGATCGTTCGACGATCTCAATGCCTTCGATGAGTTCACGGTATCAACCTTCTGACGAAGTGATGCGTCCGGACGCTTTGCACGTGCAATCCGTGAAAGCGACAGGAATGCCCTGCTCTACAGCAGAATATCCCTGACCACCTTCGTCGGTTCGACCCCTGTCAGCCGTTGATCCAGTCCTTGGTGGCGGAAGGTGAGGCGGTTGTGGTCGATGCCCATCTGGTGGAGTATCGTCGCGTTGAAGTCGCGGATGTGGACCGGGTCCTTGAGGATGTTGTAGCTGAAGTCGTCGGTCAGCCCGTACTCAACTCCACCCTTGACCCCGCCGCCGGCGAGCCACATTGTAAAGCACCGGCCGTGGTGGTCGCGGCCGTGGCTATCGTCGGAGAGCTTCCCCTGCGAGTAGATCGTCCGGCCGAACTCGCCGCCCCAGACAACCATGGTGTCGTCCAACATTCCGCGTTGTTTGAGGTCTTTTACAAGGGCCGCCGCAGGTTGGTCGATGCCTTCGCATTGTCCGCGGATCAGCTTCGGGAGGTTGCCGTGTTGGTCCCAGCCGCGGTGGAACAGTTGTTGAAATGGCACGCCGCGTTCCGCCAGCCGGCGAGCAATGATGCAATTTCGGGCGAATGTGCCGGGCTTCTTCGAGTCGGGGCCATAAAGCTCGAACGTGCTTTCCGGCTCGTCGGAAAGGTCGACTAAGTCTGGCACGCTGGCCTGCATGCGGAAGGCCATTTCGTACTGTGCGATGCGGGCTTGGGTTTCAGGGTCGCCGAAGTCTTCGTAGTGCGACGCGTTGATCTCAGCGATGCGATCAAGCATGCGACGTCGCATATTACGGTCGACGCCTGCCGGATTTTCGAGATACAGGACCGGCTCTGCTTCGCTGCGTAGTTTGACACCTTGATGGCGGGATGAAAGGAAGCCCGCACTCCAGAGCCGCGCGTAAAGGGCCTGCTTTTGCCCGGGGCCGCGGGAGATCATCACCGTGTACGACGGTAGATTTTCGTTGGGACTGCCAAGGCCATAGCTAAGCCAGGCTCCCAAGCTAGGCTTGCCCGGCTGTTGGCTGCCGGTATTGATGAAGGTAATGGCCGGATCGTGATTGATCGCCTCGGTGTTCACCGATTTTACAATGGCGATGTCATCAACAATGCCAGCGGTGTGCGGTAAGAGTTCACTGACCCAGGTTTGATGCTCGCCGTACTTTTGGAACTTGAACATTGGAGCGACGCATGGGAAAGACTTCTGCCCGCTGGTCATCCCTGTGATGCGCTGATCGCCGCGGATCTCGGCGGGCAACTCTTTGCCGTGCATCTCGCGGATCTTGGGGTGATAGTCGAAGGTGTCGATATGTGATGGCCCACCTGCCATGAACAGGTAGATCACCCGTTTGGCTTTCGGGGCGAAGTGGGGCAAACCTGGCAACTGGCCACTGGAGGGTTCCGCAGCCATGGCCATGTCTGTAAGACCTGGGGGCATCAGCGACGCCAGGGCCGCCGCGCCGAACGCACGGGATGTATTGCCCAGCAGTTGGCGACGTGTCTGCAGCAGGGAGAATTCGCGGATGGGATTCATTAGTTATCCTCTCGTGAGGGTTTCATCGAGATTTAAAATCATGCTCATCACGATGGTCAGAGCGGCGTGTTCGGCCTGAGGGATCGACTCGTCACGCTTAGATTCACCAATCTTCAGCAGAGCTGCAGCCTGTTCGGGGGCGGACTCATAATACTTAAGCTCATCGCGATAGGCCGCTGCCAGAATTTCGAGCGTGCTTGGCTTCGGTCGAACGCCTGCTGCCAATCGATATGCCTTCGTGAGGCGATCGTCGAGCTCCTGCGCGTCTGGGTCGAGAAGCAATCTCTGGGCCAACGCCCGAGCTGCTTCGACAAATTGCGGATCGTTGAGCGTCACCAACGCTTGCAAAGGCGTGTTGGTACGGGACCGCCGGATGGTGCATAGTTCGCGGCTGGGAGTATCGAAGATAATCATGCTCGGTGCCGGGGCGGAGCGTTTCCAGTAGATGTACATGCTACGACGATAAAGGTTCTCGCCGTGGTCCTGCTCGAACCGAACGTTGCCGTTGAGACTAACTTCGTTCCACAACCCCGGAGGCTGATACGGTTTGACTCCGGGGCCACCGATCGTATCGACAAGCAGGCCCGATGCCGCGAGGGCGTTGTCGCGAATAAACTCGCCCGCCAGTCTAAAGCGTGGGCCGCGAGAGAGCAGCGCATTCTCTGGGTCGATTTCCATTACTTCATGCGTCACCTTGGTCGACTGCCGATAGGTTTGCGACATGACCATTTGCTTGATCATCCGTTTCACGTTCCACCCGCTATCGACAAAATCGACGGCCAGCCAATCGAGCAATTCCGGGTGGCTGGGCCATTCACCTTGGGAGCCGAAGTCTTCAAGCGATTTGACCAATCCGCGACCAAACAGCATGTACCAGTAGCGATTCACGGTGACCCGCGCGGTAAGCGGGTGATCTGGCTGAGTCAGCCACTGGGCGAGTCCGAGCCGATTGTTGGGAGCACCTTCCGGTATGTTGCCCAGGATGCTGAGCACGTCGGAGGTTATCGGTTTCTCTTTGTCCGGAGAGGCGTAGTTCCCCCGCGTCAGCAGATACGTTTGCCGCGGCTTAGGCAGATTCTGCATGATCATGACGTTGCCGACGGGCTTTTCCGCCACTGCAATGGCCTTCTTGAGGCGGTTCTGTTCTTTAGTGATCTTCTGGGCCATCTCATCGTATGAAGTAAAGTATACGTTGCGCAGAGCAGCAAGATCGACTTCGGTTCGTTCGTTGGCGGGCTTGGCGATCAGCGAGAGATGCAGTTTGCCATCGGCAAGTGCCGCGACCTCGTCCTCGGTCAATTGCCTGGCGTACATACGCACATTATCGATTTGGCCTACGAAGTTCGAGCCACTACTGCGGCGACCGATATTGAGAGAAGTATTGGCTGCGGTCGTGGCGGACAAGCTGTCTTGCTCAACGTTTACCTCCTGTAATTGTCCGTTAACGAACACCTTCACTCCCCCGGATTTTTGGGAGCCATCGTACGTGATGAAGACGTGTTGCCACTCATCCTTTTTCAGAGGCGTCTTGGTGACCACCTTGATCGCGTTATCGGGCCAGCTGTGAATCAAATGCATCCCGACGTGCCCGTTTTGCAACCATAGGTCATACCCGCGGTGGCTATTGCCGTCGTTCATCCGTGCCAACACCGCTCCGCTTATGTTGCCGCCCGGGCGAATCCACGCTCCGTAGCTAAAGCTCTGCGTGTTGTCGAATGCGGCCAGGTCGCCGAACTCGACGAAACTCTTGCCGTCGAGTTGGAGGGAGGAGCCGTGCTTACCTTCGGCGTGCTGAACAGAGCCGTTGCTGGTCCCTGCCAGGCTGTTGTCGGCGGAATTGGCGATCTGTTGCGTATCAGCCTCTTCGAAGGTGCAATAAAGCAGCGCGTCATCGATCACGTAGGTCTCACCGTTTTCAATGGCGGCCTCCATCTTCGTGAGCCACTTTGAAAAGGCTTCTTGCGACGAGGTTTGGTGGGCTTCAAGTTGTTTTGTGACGCCCACAAGTTCATTTTTCAGCGTTGCTGCTTCAGCCAAACCACGATAATTCGGAACGTCGATTACTGGCGATTGATTGCCATTTCGCGTTTGCATTCCGGGATCAGCAGACTGATTGAAGAAATCGTAAAAGGCATAATAGTCTCGTTGTGAGATCGGATCGTACTTGTGATCGTGGCACTGAGCACACTCAACGGTCAGCCCGAGCCAGACTTGGGCGGTTGTCCGTACGCGGTCCACCGCGTACTCCACACGGGCTTCTTCTGCGATCACGCCTCCCTCGTCAGTCGAGGCGTTGTTCCGTAGAAAGGCTGTGGCGATTTTCTGCTCCACGGTTGCGTCAGGAATCAGGTCGCCGGCCAACTGCTCGCGGGTAAACTCGTCGAAAGGTTTGTTGTTGTTGTAAGCATTGATGACCCAGTCCCGCCACGGCCACATCGTCCGTGGACCGTCCGCGTGAAACACGCTCGTGTCACCGTACCGGGCCAGATCCATCCAGGAAACCGTCATGCGCTCGCCATACCGCGGAGATGCGAGCAGGCGGTCGACTACTCTTTCATAAGCCTCTGGGGAGTTGTCGGCGAGGAAGGCGTCTATTTCTGCAATGGTAGGAGGAAGGCCAGTTAGGTCGAAGGTGACGCGTCGCAGCAATCGCTCTTTGTCGGCTTCTTTCGCAAGTGTGAGTCCGTCCTTCTCGAGTCGCCGCTGAATGAAGGTGTCTATCGCGCCGCGAATCCGTGCATCGCTGTTGACCTGAGGCACGCCTGGCTTTACCGGCGGAATGAATGACCAATGTCCTTGGAACTCGGCACCTTGCTGAATCCATTGCCTGAGGATGTCGCGTTGTTCAGATGTAACCTCAAGATGCGAGTCGGGTGGCGGCATGACTACATCGGCATCGTCCGAGAGAATCCGCCGCCAGCCTTCACTCTTTTCCAGATCACCAGTGCGAAAGGCGTATTCAATCCCTTCTTCGTTATCCAAACGAAGGTCCGCGGCACGCTGTTTTTCGTCCGGTCCGTGACAATGAAAACAGGCGGTGGACAAGATTGGACGGACATCTCTGTTGAACGAAAGTCGAGCGGCTTTGTCCGCTAATGCAGACCTCGCCTGCGTAAAACCAACCAGCGACATTGCCGCCGTAAGCAGTGCAAGAATCTGGAACCGAGTATGGGGCGGTATGGTGCGAGTGGACAACATCGCATCACCTGTAAGAATGAGGCCGGATTAAGGTGGCGTCAGGTGGGCCCGTCTCGCAGAAAGATACGCTAGCGCGTTGCGGACGGTGTTCGGCCGGTGAGACTTCTACAACCAAACCGGAATTTTCCAGTCGGGTTAAATGATGTTGACCCTGAAACCGTTCCAGGGCTTTCACCAGTGCTATATTAACATCGCGTCCCCCACTCTTGAAGAGATGTTTTGGGCAGAATTCCCCATGCTTTCTTTGGGGTGCCAACGTTCCAGGAGGGCTGCACCACGATAGCCTATCGCTTTGACGTACGTTTTTCTGTGGTTGCCGCAATGTCCATATGACTATTTGCCGCCGCTATCCAAGCCTGCGGAGGTTTAGCGGATCGCATTCGTACAAGGAGTATGATGTAAGCACTATTCCGCCTTGGCCTCTGCAATGTATCGGATCAAGTCGGACAGTGCTTGCGGATCCAAGACCTGTTCGAATCCTTCCGGCATGAGAGAGCGACTGGTACTGCGTAGGTGCTCGATTTCCTCACGCAAAACGGTTTGCTCCTTACCCCCTTGGCCGCGCAGCGTGACGCTTGTGCCGCTTTCCGAGGCGAGTATCCCGCTGAACGTGCGGCCATCGTCAGTTACCGTCGCGTACTCGATAAACTTGTCCTCTACGGCACGGTTCGGATCGAGAATCGCCACGGCCAACGCTTCCGGGGATTTGTTCGTCAGGCCTGTTAAATCTGGCCCCACGTTAAAGCCTTTTCCTTCCAGGCGATGGCAAACACTGCAATGGGTCACGAATAGAACGCGTCCTTTTTGGACGTCCCCTGTGTTACGTTGCCAGGCCGATTCATAACGCTGCATCACCTCGGCTCTTGACGCGGTCGAACTTTGCGCCAGTTGCGCCCTGGCGAGCGTTGCGATCTCCTTGTTGGGATGTTCCAGAAGTCGTTTCCTTGCATCGGAGCCTAGATCGGCTGGACTGATTCGCTGGTGCTCGATCTCCCGCAGCAATTTCAGGCTCCATGAGGTACGGGTTAAGACCGTCTCTAGCAGTTCCTTGCGAACCGCCGGTGTGTAGCCTGGCCAACCGCTAAACAACTCTTGAGCAGCCAAATCGGATTCGACCTTCGCCAACTCCTGGATCGCGGCAATTTGCAAGCCTGATCGAGTTTGTGGCTCGAGCAGTGATGCGATCAACAGAATGTCTTCGGCCGAATTGCCACCTGCTTGCAGGACCAGATTGATATCCATTCGAATGTCATCGTCAGTCGATTCCAAGTCGTCTAAACGATTTCGTGCCGCACCGATCTCCGCAGTCAATTTGCCGCGATTATCGGCGCTAAGCGAATCTTGCCAGGCTGCTCCGTTCTTTCTCGCGGCACCCATTAGCTGAGCAATCGCTTTCCTTTTCCACGTAGATAATGACGAACCGTCTTCCTGCAAGAGGGCCGCGGCCATGGATTCCACAATCTTCGGCTGCTTGAAGCCAGCGCCGATCCGCATCATCTCGTACAAAATCGGTGAGTCTGGACCAGCCGTTACATCGGAAGAGATCATTTCAGAGTAAGCGGAGAGTATATTCTCGGCATTCAGTGAAGTGAGCGCCGCGGAGACGATGTGCGGTTCATCGCGATGCATTACTGCTAGCTTGGCGAGTAGTCGTCCTGAGTCCGAACTGTGCCACTGGCCTAACGAATAGGCCAATTGGAGAGCGACCATCGGATCTGGGTCGTCAAGCCGTGCCGACAGCGCCCCTTGAAGTGCAGCATCGGCGTCAAGCGTTGTCTCGGCCAGGCGAATGGCATGACGTCGCACCCCGGCATGAGGATCGGAGAATGCCGCAGCGAGGACATCGCTCGTGAGCGCGTTCAAACCATCTAACGCGCAAAGTGCATGAAGCCGCCCCAGTGGGTTTTCAGACGTTTGGGTCAATTTGGCCAACGCCGGTACGACATCGCTGGCGCTGCGTTCGATCAGCAGATGCTGCGCCATATCACGCCGCCATCCATTCGAACTTGCCAACTGTTCGGTTAATTCTAGATTGGTCAGCGAGTCAAAATAAGGGACCGCTGATGGCTCCTCGGTAACGGGCAAGATGCGATAGATTCGCCCTTTGTCGTGACCTGCACGCAAATCGATTCGCTTTTCTTCTTCGTCATCAATCCACTGGGGATGCTCGAGAACTAGCCGATACATATCCGCAAACCAGATTCCGCCGTTGGGGCCAGTGCGAATCGCCGCAGGGCGAAACCAAGAGTCGGATGAGGCGACGAATTCACTTCGATCCTCTCCTGGAGCACGATGTCCCGAGAAAGTGACTTCTTGCGGAGTCAATTGATGCCGATGAATCAGGTTATGAACCGGCTCGCTGACGAAAGCGCTGATCTCGAAGCCTGGACCGAGTCGTTCGTCGCGATAGATGCAGATGCCATTGGCGGAAGTAAACCGACTTGGTTCTCCGGGGGCAGGCGGTTTGTACCCTGACCAATGACTGAGAATCCGACTGCGTGGGAAGATCGGAGTATTATCAACCGAGGCGATACGCTGAATCGGCCTTTGCATAGGGACACTTGGATTGCGGAGATAGTAATGATCGTCAGTCACATAGTGATAGACGGCCTGCGAGTTGTTACACCCGAACCAATTTCCCCAGTCATCGCTTGCGCGGCCATATTGGCTTTGGCCGGTAACGGCCTCCATCTCGCCGGTATCAGGTCTTATTCGGAGGTCGCGACCATTTATATCTAAGGTCTTTCCCGTTTTTACCGCACGGACGGTTCCCCCACTATCGCCATTGGCAATGTAGATCCAATTGTCGAGGCCCCGCCAGAACCCGTTGACGCGGTGCTGTTGGTTGCCTTCTTTGAAACCAACATAAAGCGTCTCGCGTTTGTCCGCCTTACCATCTCCGTCTGTATCCTCGGCATAGAAGATTTCAGGGGCAGCCGAGACAAGGACCCCCTTTCCCCAAGCCATCACTCCGTTCGGGAAATTCAAATCTTCCAAAAACAGGACCGATTTGTCATACGTTCCGTCTCTGTCGACATCATGCAGGTATCGGACACGACCACCCGGCTTGCCATCGACGCCAAGGGGGTAGTCGGCCATTTCCACGACCCAAAACTTTCCGTCGGGGCCCCAGTCGAACGAAACCGGATCCATCACCAGCGGTTCGGCCGCGACCTGGTCAATGCGAAACCCTGGCTGCGTGCGAATTGTCTTGTGGGACGCATCTGCGGTCTTGGGCTGTGTATCAATGGGACGGAGCATCTCGACGAAGGACATCCGATCGACACCGTCGGGTAAACGCGACGTGTCTTCGTTTTGAATCCAAATTGAATTGTCGGCAAACCAGGCACCGTTATTCGTCCCCAGACGTGAAATCATGGGAATGGCCCCGTCATCGCCACGAAGGCCTGACGAGACCTGTCGCGACCATCCCTCTTTCATCGACTTGAACAGACTCAGCGAGTAACGCACTTCGTCGGAGAAAACGACGTCATCGAAGCCATCTTCATCGACATCCACAAATCTCAGTCCCGCATCGAGCCCATGGCTGAAGGTGATTTCCGTGTCATCGGGTAACTCAAATGGCAGCAGATCCCAAGCCTGCTTTCGTCGATTCCATTGAAAGATGCCCTGCTTTGTTTCCGATCCCACAATCAGCTCGCAGTCCCCATCGTTGTTGAGATCGCGAAATCGTACGCCTTGATCAATCCCGGCGGTGGCTAGTTGTACCGGCTTTCCATCAAGTTCCAAACCACGCAAAAGGTCTCGATCTTCCGTCCAAGCGTTATCTTTGAAACGCCACGCCGATCGGATTGATTCATCCGCTGCCACGGCGATGACCTCTCCATACTGGATTCCAAACCGAACCCGCTCTTTTCGCTGCTTGCCACCTTCGCTGGTCGTTACCAACTTTACTGGGAAGGCGGCTTCCAACCAGGCGCGTTCTGCCGGTCGCCAGATCCGCGTCACCTGCAACTGATCGTTACCAATCACCACGTCCATGTATCCGTCTGCGTTCAAATCGAGCAACCGGACGCCGTTATCTTCTCCGTTCGCATCTCGGAGAGGTTGTCCTTTTAAGAGATGTTGATTTACTCGATCCAGGCACTGCGAGAATTGCAAGAACGCGACCCGATCGCCATGACGGTTCACGGCATGGTTGATGATCTCGATCATTTGCTCGGTTCGAATCCAGCCATGCGGATGAAAGACGAAAGAGGCTGTTCCTTGCTTTAAAACGGCGGCGTCCATAGACGCTTTCCAATCTTCCACCGTTTTAGGATTTCCGGGTTGCTGTAGATTGAACCCTTGCCAATCGTCGGGAATCGTACACGGAAACTCCCAAATCTTACGACCGATGACGTAGGGATAAGGGTAGTTTTCGACTTTGTTGACAAACGAGGGAAAAGGAATGTATTTGGTAAAGCGTCCTTGGCCGTCGGCATCGATAACCAAATCTCGCGGGAGCTCCGGATCATCCGCCGTGTGGGCAATGACGACAGATGAGTCGATTTGTAGGAAATTCCCCTTTTCGGTTGTGCTGGCCAGAACCTCGGCGATCATGCGTGGGCTGGGAGTATTTTTCGAGTCCATGCAGGGAAACCGAAACGCGACTGGGCGACTATTCGGAATGGAAAATAGCATGTCGACGCAATCTTCATAGGAACGCTTTCCCGCTTCAAAGTCTCCTCCTTGAAGACATGGGCAAGGATGCGTTGCCGTATGAGCATCGAGCCCTACTCCTTCGGCTAGCCAGGTTTGCAGGATCGGATTATTCACGTCGACCGAATTCGTCATGATGCTGACGCTAGCGGAGCCGTTGATCTTCTTCAGACGCTCAAAGATCGGGCGTAGATACGCTTCGTACTTTGCTGTATCGCGGAGGTCATCAATCGCAAGAACGACAACCCCTTCCACCTTGTCATCACCGATCCACTGGGGTGTTGTCAGCTTCGGAAAGTCACGCCCGACGTAATAGGGATCGCAGAACTGGTCTAGGTAAGTCAACCGATTGGCGTCGTTAGCGTTGGCCTGGCAGCAGGCCAAGAACAGAAAGAACGATGCGAGCAATGGATATCGCAGCATAGCGGACTGACTTTCGAGGAAAAGTGTTGGCGGGAAACGTCGTGTCTGCATGCGGCGACATGGTAGTCGCTTCTGCACGACGACGCTTGGAGTGAGGTTGGTGAATTCTCGTGTACCTCGACGCTCGATTCAGCATTACTATTCCCAATTAAAAAGGGACTCCGCTGGATTGTCCATCGATAAATTCAACAATGGCCGTATTCATCGCCTACCCCCCAAAGGCCGATGCTCAACAATTCACGTTTCAGCAAAATTGATTGATGCCAGCCCATAGAATTCTTTAAATGGCATCAAGTTTTCGCCACAATTGCAGCAGTGCCTAACTGCCTGCCAATCGCTTCCCCCTTCCCTGCCTGGAATGCTCATGAATCGTTCAATTCACCGCCGCTCGTTCCTGAAGGAGACAATACGCAGCAGCGCAGCGATCGGTCTCGCAGGTAGCACCGCTCCGCTGTTCGCCTCTTCCACGTCCCCGCGGTTGCAGGCCGGGCAAGGGATCGTCGACACCTCGGTTCCTAATGGCGTTGAACTGGGGGGCTTCCATCGACCGCCTGATAATCCGCGTGTCGCCACCGGCGTTCGTCAGCCAACTGCTTCCCGTGCTATTGCGCTGCGTTGTGGCGATGTCGAAGTCGCCCTCGTCTCGCTCGACGTATTGGCAGTTTCTTCCGACTTCACCCAAAAGGTACAGTCGCGTGTGCAAGGCGAACTCGGTATTCCTGCTCAAAACGTGCACATTACCGCGACGCACACGCATTCGACTCCGTCATTTATCCACTTGCGTCAATGGGGAAAGATCCCGGAAGCCTACATGGTCCAGACGATTGATGCCGTCGTGCAATCGATCAAATTGGCCTACGCCGATCTCGCGCCGGCGGAACTCTTTCTTGGAAAGGCACAAGCCAAAGGGGCGAACTTCAATCGCACAACGCCCAACCATCGAACCGACCTGGAGTTCGATCAGAACTCGACAGACGCTGAGCGATGGGTAGACACACTATTGCAAACGCTTCGTTTTCAGCGAGTAGCAGGAAAGCCAGATATCATCTGGTACCACTTTTCTTCGCACCCGGTTTGTTTCACCGACACCCTTTCAGGCCCCGACTGGGTGGGAATGGTCGTGAATATGGTAAAGGATTCGGAAGGAGTCGAACCAGGCTTCTGGCAGGGCCATGCCGGCGACGTGAACCCAGGCGACGGCAAGCGTTGGATTGGCACTCCTGATCAGTCAGCGAATGCCGTTTATTCAGCAATAAAAGATGCGTTGAGTTCCTCTGTTTCGGTTCCAGTGCAAGAGATCCGACCGACCGCTGGCAAGTTTCTTTTACCGTACGACCACCAGCGGGTTGCCCGAGACGTCGAAGCGTACCGCACCCATCCCGAGACCTGCAGTGGAGGAACGTGGGTCGACCCTCCCTTCGCTGCCGATTGGTACGCAGCGGCCAAAGACTGGCCTGCTGAGCCCCAGGGGCTGGCCGCACCGATGTCGGCCATATCGCTTGGTCCGATCGGCATGCTGTTCCAGCCGACCGAACTTTATAGCTACTACGGGATCGAGATTCGCAAGACATCACCATTCGAGCATACGCTTGTCGTAGGTTACACAGACGACGAAACAGGTTACGTGACCGACCCCAGCGCATACGAACAACTTGACTATGCCGCAATCGTCGGCCCTAAGATCCTCAACCGCCCCTACTTCCAGCCAACTTCGGGCCGCGAATTGTCAAAGGCCGCCAAGGCCATGCTGGCCAGCCTCAGCTAGCCGTACTTACGAAAGAGCGTGGGCTCCGTTCGAATGGTTTCTGGGACAAGCCTCTGTTCGTCGGCCCATTAGGATATAGGGCATTCCTGGAAGGACACGTAGGGATAAACAGGATGCCAGATAGTTGAGCTAGTTGCATAGGAGGGTAAACGCCGGGAGACAGCAAAACCTAGAGCAGTGCGGTTCATTTTTTTCAGGCTTCGTCGTTTTGTGCCGCGATAAGCAGTTCCTTTCTCTGGCGACGCTTGGCTCGTCCTTTCCGCCACCACAACCATAGGCCTGTGCCGTACAAAAAGGCTGGTAAAAACCCTGCTGCGAATACGACGCATTGTCCTGCGAGCCCAAACGCTTCACCGTTGTGCAATGGCAATTGCCAGGCAAAGAATGTATCGATCGCTGACTGCTCATTCCAATCGCGAACGGCCAACACCTCTCCACTGTATTGCTCAATCCAAACACGACTGCTGCCGGTGGTGCGTCGAATATCCTCTGGCTGACGCAGTCGAATTGCGTAAACGCCGTCTTCACTCGTGGGAAAATAGACTCGGTGCAATTTGGATCCAGGTAGCTGACTCAGGCCAATCGCAATGGCTTGATCGGAACTAATCCGAGCAGAGTCACGAGCGGGGCGGGAAACGAGGGCCGGTGGTTGGGAGTCGGCTTGGGTATTCAACAACTTTCCAAGGGGCTCGAACCAGGCGGGAAAGACCATATAAACGCCGGAAAAGGCAATCATCATGAGCAGCGGAACACTGACGAGTCCCAGCACTTTATGCAAGTCGAACACAAGTCGCGAACCACGCCGAACCGCAAACGCAGACCGCCAACTATGCTTCCATAGCGGCCACCAAAGATAGACGCCGGATGTCAGTGAGACCATCAACAGGATTCCGGAAATACCCACCAGGATTGCACCACGGCGTCCGGCAAATAGTTCGATATGCAGCTTAAAGATCCATGTGGCCAAATACTTCCCCCGGACACGTTGTCCGGTCACATCTGCCGTAGCGGGATCGATATATACATGATGGAACGCGGCCCCCTTATCTTTCCCTAGAAACCAAATGTTCCAGACACCGCCTGCCTCGTGCGGGGCGTCGGCATATCGCAATACCTTGCCATCCTTTAGGCCAATCTCTCTGGCAACGGTCAAAATCTCCTCTAGGGGTCGAGACGAAGTTGCGTCGCTACTATGAAGCAAATCCGGATTGAGCCACGCATCAATTGCATGATGGAAAACAAGAAAGCTGCCGGTGAGACCCATGAGAACAAACATGAGCCCCGCGACTATGCCTAGCCACCGGTGTATGGACAGCCAGAGGCTTCGCCATCGTTTATGCATAGGATCACCAACAGAAACCTCCATGCCGCGCTAGCTTGTGGCGGTTGCTTTCCCTATTTGCGTTGTTGTGCTTTTCGTTGTACCAGATGAGATCTTTGAGTGAGATACCACTATAACAGGTAGCGAAGTTGACGCCCCCATTAGTTACCTTTGCCCTGAGCGGAAGAAATAGTTGTGACTGAAAGTTCCTTCCGAGCATAGTTATAGTTGGTTTCGGGGAAAGGCTATTCTTCCTGGCGAACGATGCGGAAACCAATGTAGCTAAACGCATCATGGGCTTCAGCAAACGCCCGTACCGATGATCGGCATTGCAGAGGTGCCACGTACCAAGATCCTCCGCGTAGCGAACGCCAATCGCCATGTTGATGCTTTGGCGTATTATCGGGACCTTGCGGATCGACGATTGGCTCAGGTTGAGTCCGCGAGCCCTTCTTGCGAGCTTCGGAGAGCATGTCGTCATAGTAGCGATCGGAATACTTGTCTTGGCACCATTCCCACACGTTGCCATGGGTGTCGTAGATGCCCCAGGAATTAGCCTGAAACGACTTGGCTGGAGAGGTGAAAGCGAAACCATCCCCGTCGCCTGGCTCTAGACGCACAGTCCGCTGGCGAAGAACGTCTTCCGGGTGAAGTGCATACAAGGTCGCATCGGCCACGTTACCCACGGCGTATACACTGTCAGGCTCTTCACCACAAAAATATGAAGTGCGTGTGCCAGCGCGACAAGCGAATTCCCACTCCGCTTCGGTCGGCAATCGGTAGGCAATTCCCTCCTGCTTGCTAAGCCATTGACAGAATGCCTGGGCGTCGTGCCAACTGATGCAAGTTGCCGGATGATTGTCGGTTTGCTCGAATCCAGGGCTCTTCCAGTTGGCCCCTTCTATAAGCGAAAATCGATCGAGAGGTTCTTTTTCGTTGGGCTGAAACACCCAGGCCTTGCCAGCTTTCTCGGCGTCGGTTTGGTAGCCAGTGGCTTCGACAAAGGTACGAAACTGTGAAACGGTTACCTCAGTTTGTCCGATCCAATAGTCGTGCGATAGCCGAACCGGGAACGCTGGCTTCTCTACGTAGTCATGAATTTCACGCTGGTAGGCGCTCGCTTTGTGCTCGAGTTTCAAGCGGTGCTCGTCGAGCATACCCATCTCGAACTCACCTTGTGAAACATGAATCATGGACATGCCAAGAGAATTGCGCTGTAACTTGTTCTCCTCAGCTCGCATCTGGTGCTGCCAAAGGGAAAGTTGCAGAAGAGTCAGTGCAAGGAGTAACGCTCGACGTGTCATCTAACTTACCAACGCTTGAACAAGGCCAGTGCTGTCCTGAAATTGATTCCCGGTGTCGACGCCTACTCGGTCGAGCATCGTCTGCCAGACAGATGCCAGTGGGATTTCGGATTCCAGCTTCAAGTGTCCACAATGCTTGACGCCCAGTGCGTTGCCACCGCTGATGATCGTTGGGAGATTGTTCTTGCTATGCTCGAAGCCCATCCCGCTCGATAAGCCGAGAATTGTTCGGTCCAGCAGCGTTCCATCTGCTTCTCGGATCGACTTCAATCGATCCAGGAAATAGGCCCAGTGGGTCATGTAGATGGCATCGACTCGAGCTAGCTCCTCCAGGCTTTGCGGATCGTTCCCATGATGCGAGAGAGCGTGATAACCTTTGGACACGTTGAACTCGGGATAAACGCCTCCGGCTAATTCCTTGCGGACGACGTAGGAAACAACACGTGTTGAGTCTGTTTGAAATGCTAGAGCAATCAAGTCATACATTAACTTGGCGTAGTCGTCGTAAAGATAATCGCCGTTCCCTTCGGGGCCAGCCATTTTCTTTTCGTACGTTCCATGCAGGTCATCTGTTTCGACAGGAGGCTTCGGCGTGTCGGCCCACTCAACTCGGCGAGCTAACGACTTTTCGAGTTCTCGGACGGATGTGTAATATTGTTCCAACTGGTCACGATCCGTCTGCCCCAGGCGGCCAGCCAACTGCTTCGCGTCATCACGAACCAGGTCAAGAATCGATTGCCGGCGGCGGAACTCGTTCTTTTCCTCAGCTTTCTGCTCTTGAGTGTCCGGTCGAAAAAGTCGGTCGAAGAGCACCTTGGGATCGTTCTCGGCAGCAAGGGGTACGCCTTGCTCGTTCCATGAGATCGTCGCGAGAGCCTGACTTCCGTAGTTCGTTCCTCGATCTACAGACAACTGCAGCGAGGAGAAGCGCGTATCAGTGCCGATCGCGAGAGCGGCGTCCTGATCGGGGCTTTGCCGCTGGCGTTCCCCTTTGGCAATCGAAGTACTAAATGGATAAGCACCGTCGTGACCGCCCCCTGCTTTCAGGAAAGTACCATTGATCGCCGTGAACTGGCCACGGTGCTTATCAAGCGGCTTTAAAATGCGAGAGGCCTGGTAGTCGAGTCCTTCCTGTGTAGGCCAGAACTGCCGCATGTTCATGCCTGTGCCCAGGTAGAACATGCCTATCCGAGGTGGCGCTTGCGGTGTGGGTGCAGATAGAACGCTCGAAGGCATCATCGCTTCGAGGTAAGGAAGAGCCATGACCACCCCGCTTCCACGCAGGAAAGTACGGCGCGACATCCAAGGAGTCTTGGAGTTGGGCATGAGGATTCCATCCTATAAAAGTGCGCGAACTATTTGGTATGAAATGCGTGGCTGGCGACCACCCCATGTATTAGGGAGGTGATTTTATAATCGTTTGACTGCATCTGATGAGCAAGTTGATCGATCAATACGCGGTCAGTCGGTTCGATGGGCCGACCTAGTGCGTAGGTCAGCATTTTTTCCGCCAAACCATGTGCAAAGCGGTCTTTCTGATTGAGTAGTAGCGACTTGAATTCAGCGAAACTCTCGAATGTCTGTCCGTTGGGAAGCATGCCAGAGGCGTCAATCGGTGGCGTGTTACGACCGCGGAAGTCCTCTCCGTCCTGATGCGTTCGCCACGCACCAATGGCATTAAAGTTTTCCAGGGCCATTCCATAGCAATCAATCGTTCGATGACATGTCGCACACGAAGGAATCTGTTGGTGTTGAATTAATCGCTGGCGTACCGTCAGTTTCTCGCCTTGGATGTTCGGTTCGACTTCTCCGGCATTGGGAGGTGGTGGGTTCGGAGGGTCGTTAAAGAGAACCTCTCGGACATAAACACCTCGATTGACGGGCTTAGTCCGGTTGCCATCAGAACCACGCATGGCGACACCTGCCATGCCCAGTAGTCCGCCGCGAGGAGAATCTTTCGGCAGTGTAACCCGCTGGAAATGGTCACCATTGATACCATCGATGCCGTAGAACTTCGCGAGTCGTTCATTGAGCATGGTCCAGTCCGCATCGAAGAATAACAGTGCGGACTCGTCTTGCCGGAGGACCTCGTTAAAGAACGCGATCACCTCACCAACCATGGCTTCGCCGAGTGACTCGTCGTACTCCTTGTACAAATTGGCATCGGGCATGAAATTGCGGAACTCATCCGTTTTTAGCCATTGGGCTCCAAATCCCTGCACGAAACCTTGGCTCTTGTCATCAGCCAACATGCGATCGACCTGGGCTGAAAGGACCTCAGGCTGGCTCAGCTGCCCACTCTCAGCAAGTCGAAATAGTTCATCATCCGGCATGCTAGACCAAAGGAAGTAACTTAAACGAGAGGCAAGCTCCCAGTCATTCAACTCGCGTCGATGATCCGAGGAAGATGGTTCGACAATGTACAGGAACTTCGGAGAACACAGGATCGAAATCAACCCAGTGCGAACAGCATCTTGATACGACTCGCCGGCAGCAAGTTCCGAAAGGCAAAGTGTGACAACCTTTTTAATTTCATCTTCGGTGACGGGGCGTCGGAATGCTTGCGGAAGGAATTGAGTGAAGATGTCCCGCAGATAGGCTTCATCCTCGGTGGCATCCTCTCCACGATAGAAGAGTGATTCGTGGCTCTTGGGGGGCCACTGATCGTACAAAGGGCCTTCGCATTCGATCCAGTCGACGACAAGCTTGCGTAACTTGCTGGTGTTGGCGGCCTCGGGGTTGGGCTTGCCCCAGGTCAAGTTCTCCAGTTGCTGCCGCGATTGAAGACGCATCACCTTCTCGTAATCTTTGGCTGTTCCCGCTTTCTCTTGTTGGCGACGAATCTCATTCCCAACACGGCTGGTAAGTTGAAAGCCGGTCTGGTTCACAATCGAGACGTTATACTCGCCACACTTGGGATCGCGGGGGATGATGACCTCGTAAATCTTCGGCTCGTCGGTGACTTCGGTTTCCAGCAGCAGTTGTTGGTCGGCGCTGGGATGCCCTTGACGTACGCGCATGATGACTGGATCGCCATCCGTGCCGCGTTGTCCCCAGGCACGGACGCGGATACGGTACATGCCGTTGACGGGGATCTCGTTGCGGGTGCCGGGATACTTCATTACCCCGAACGAACGCGTCGAGCCCTGCATCAAGACTATTGCTTTTTCTTCACACTCAATACCAGGCGTGGCACACAAGTAGTCAATGGCTCGATTGTCGGCGATATCTTCCATCTCTAATCGCATCTTCTCGGTTGCGAATGGAGGTGGACCATCGACGATTGCTTTGTCCGCGATCCGCTGAGCGACTTCGAAATACTTGTCTAACAGAGACGGATCAAGCATCAGTGCAACCGACACTTTGTCGAATCCTTCGGCCGTACCGTCAGGCGGAAGCACGTTTTCAGGGCTTTCGCCTGGTAGAAACTTGAGGTGGAGAAGATCACGCACAGTATTGGTGTATTCGGCGCGATTCATTCTGCGGAGTATCACCCGTCCTTCTTTCCCGAGACTACTTCGTTCGGCCTGACGCAACTCTGCCGCAATCCAATGAGTGACGCTGGAAAGATCGTTCGTCGTGGGCACTGGTGAACCGTCTGGGGGCATCTCTCCCAGGTTCATCTTGTCCATCACCTCAATCCAAGTGCCGGCTGAGGTCGATTTGCTGAAGTCGTCGTCAAGCGTATCGAGTCGCAGGTCGGCTTCTTGGGTTTCAGAACCGTGGCAGTCGTAGCAATATGTTTTAAGGAACGGTCGAATGGTCTGCGAAAATGAATGCTTGGGAATGACATCCGCCGGTGACTGAGCGGGAAGAGATTCGACCAAAACCAATGCTGTCAAGATAAGCATGGCTATCAACGTACTGACTGGCGATCGCCTTGGTGAATAGCGGGGTGGATTCATTCCGAAGACCTGGAGAAACGGTTTGGCGACAAACCTTTCCGATGATGGGATTGGGGGCAACGAAAAGGAGGAGGCAAAGCGGTACCAGATTATGATCCAAAGTACCAAATGGTTTCAGTGTCCCGTACTGGATTTCGCCAAGGCCGCGTCGGGGAAATTGATTCAGGACACTCGTTTGGGATATACGTCTGTCAGGTAAAGACGCAGAGACCGCCTTTAGTCATTCTGGCGAAAGAAGATACGCGGGGAGACGAGAATCCTGACCTCGAGATTCGTGATTTGACCAAGAACTGGAAATAAATCGAAGGAATAGGCTCAACATCCTCAAGAGTGGTTGTAATCCTGCAAGATTATGTCAAAAATCGCGCAAAAAGATAACGAGCCGAATGTGGTTTCGGACTATCTTAGATGAAGAAGTGTCAGGCTCGGCACCGGGCACTTCTATTGCAAACTGACCGGAATTATCTCGTTAGAGTCTGCTAGATGAAACGTTCGTTCCCGCTTGCGATCCTCCTGCCAATTATTCTCTCGCTAACTGCTGCTGCTCAGACGTTCCCCCCAACGTCACGTCACGAAGATGGCTTGCATCGCCATCCGCTGCGAGTCTACGCACTTTCCGGTGGTCAAGTAATACGATCGCCAGGCAAAGACCCTGAGCCTGTGACGATTGTGATCCGTGACGAGAAAATCGTGGCGATTGGTGCCAAGGTTGATATTCCCGTGGAAGCAGAGGTCATCGACCTGGGTGGCAAGTTCGTTTACCCAGGCTTAATCGACAGTTACGCAGAAGTGTCGTTCGACCAAGCCAACAGTCGGCCGCCAACCAGTTACTGGAACGAAAACATCCGAGCGGACTTCGACGTTCGCAGCGTTCTTACAAGCAAGGAACTGGCGGCCGGTGATCTTCGTAAGCAAGGTTTTGTAGCCCGGCTGATTGCCCCACAAGATGGAATTGTCAAAGGGCGTTCGGCTATCTACGCATTGGGCCAAGATGATCTGTCGCAATTGGTGCTTCGCGATCAGTTTGCCCTGGCCGGGGAGCTGACACTAGGGAGACGACGAAGCCGAGGTAATTATCCGAACTCTCCGATGGGAGCCGTGGCCCTGGCTCGTCAGGCTTTCTATGACGCCCAGTGGTATCGCGATGCCCATCGAGCTGCTCATGCGGATGCCATGCTTCCGCTTCCAGAGCGGAACGTGACGCTGGACGCCATGCAGCCGTACGTCGATGGCAGGTTGCCTGTTATGATCGAGACGAGCAATGATCAGTTCCTTTTGCGGGCCGATGAGTTTGCCCGCGAGTTTGGCCTCGACATGATCGCCATCGGAAGCGGACGTGAGTATCGTCAACTGGACGCCATCGCCAAGACGAAGCGAACGATTATCGTTCCGATTGATTTTGCGAAGGCCCCTAATGTGGCGACGCCCCAAGCAGCGGATGATGCCACGTTACAAGCCCTCATGCACTGGGATCATGCACCGGAGAATATCGCGCGGCTACTTGATCGCAAGGTCGAAGTGTTGCTGACAACGCACCGGCTCGAGTCCCCTTCTCTGTTCTTGAAGAACCTTCGCATTGCCGTGCATCGCGGATTGAATGAAGCGGATGCCTTGGCGGCAATGACCACTGTGCCAGCCAAACGCTTCGGAATCGACAAGCAGCTTGGCACCATCGACGAGGGGAAACTGGCGAGCCTGGTAGTGACTTCCAAACCGCTATTTGATGACAAAGCGGAAGTTGTGGAAACGTGGGTCAATGGCCACCGGTACGAACATCATGATGATCTTCCACATGGTCTGGCAAGCGATTGGAAGATCTCGATTCAAGATCCCCCCGAGAAGACGGATCAGGTCCTGCTGATCAACGTGTCCGGAGACAAGACCCTGAAAGGGACCATTCGCCCAGCCGAAACGACTCCAAAGTTTAAGGACAAAATCGAACTCAAGTCGATCAAGTTCGAGGATGGTCAGATTACTGCACAGTTTGTTGCTGATAACTTTGGGATTAAGGGCGTTGCTACGCTCTCGATCGTCTACCAGGAAGACGTCGAAACACGATATGGCTCGCTCCGTTGGCCTGATGGATCGGTCACACCCGTAACGATGGTTCCTTCTGGTATGCAAGCGGAAGACAAAGAAGAGCCAAAGGAGACCGAAAGTAAGGATACCGAGAAGTCAGGGGAAACGAAGAAGGAAGATGAAGACAAGCCGAAACGGCTCCGCATGGCCAGTTTTCCAGTGCAATATCCGCTGGGGGCCTATGGGCGAGAGAAACCTGTTAAGCAGGAGTCGCTCGTAGCAATTACCGGAGCTACGATCTGGACGAGCGGCCCTCTGGGGAAAATCGACAAGGGCACGATCCTGATCAACAATGGCAAGATCGAGAAGATTGGGAAGAAGATCTCCATTCCCAAAGAAGCAGTCGTCGTGGATGCCACCGGCAAACATATTACCCCGGGGCTGATCGACTGCCATTCGCATATCGCGACCGATGGCGGGATCAACGAAAGCGGCCAAGCGATCACAGCGGAAGTTCGTATCGCGGACTTCGTCGACGCGGACGACATTACGATTTACTGGCAACTCGCCGGCGGACTAACGACCGCCAATGTGCTACATGGTTCGGCTAACCCGATCGGTGGGCAGAACCAGGTCATCAAGATGCGTTGGGGAACCAACTACGAAAATCTGAAGTTTCGGGAAGCTCCGGCCGGTATCAAGTTCGCCTTGGGCGAGAACGTAAAGCAGAGCAACTGGGGAGATGACTTCAATACGCGTTATCCCCAGACTCGAATGGGTGTCGAACAGGTGTTCCGTGACGAGTTTCGCGAGGCCCAGCAGTATCAAAAGGCTCATCAGGACTACGCTAAGAACAAACACGGTCTACCGCCACGTCGCGATCTTCAATTCGATGCGATCGTCGAGATTCTTAACGGAAAACGCTGGGTCCATTGTCATAGCTATCGGCAAGACGAGATCCTGGCTCTGATCCGGGTATTAGATGAGTACGATATCACGATTGGTTCGCTCCAGCATATCCTCGAGGGGTATAAGGTTGCCGATGCCATGAAGGAGCACGGTGCGACCGGATCAACATTCTCGGATTGGTGGGCTTACAAGGTCGAAGTGCGGGATGCGATTCCATTCAACGGAGCACTCATGCACAACCAAGGCGTCGTGGTTTCATTCAACTCTGACGACTGGGAAATGGGGCGACGTATGAATCAAGAGGCCGCCAAGGCAGTGAAGTATGGCAATCTGTCGCCGGAAGAGGCACTCAAATTCATTACGATTAACCCAGCTATTCAGCTTCGGATTGAAAAGTACGTCGGTTCGATCGAGCCTGGCAAACATGCAGACTTGGCGATCTGGTCTGGCCCCCCTCTTTCTAATTTCAGCGTCTGTGAACAAACATGGATCGACGGAATCAAGTACTTTGACCGTCTGGAAGAGCAACAGCGACATCAACAGATGGCCGAGATGAAGAATACGCTGGTGCAGAAGATCCTTGACTCCAGGGCCCCGATGATGGACGAAGGGGAATCGCTAGAAGATGGTTCTCAGTTGTGGCCACGCCACGATGAGTTCTGTCATGCCCACGACGAACACGAGCACGGTCACGAGCATTGATCGTGCGTACTGGTGTTCCTGACCGCATAGTACCGCCACCCACAGTAAGACATATACGATGCACTCTCCTATCCGACTGCTGACACTGTTCGCGTTTGCTTGCCTGGTCGGTGTTTCCGCTGCCTCCGATCAAATCCCCGGTGCCCTGCCGAAGGGACCGGTTGCAATTGTGGGAGCGACAATTCATCCCATTTCAGGACCGGCCATTAAGAAGGGGGTCTTAATCTTCGAGAAAGGAAAGATTACGGCAATTGGCGAAAAAATTGAGGTTCCTAAGGATGCTCATGTCATCAAAGCCGCCGGGAAGCATGTCTATCCGGGACTTTTTGAACCCTATTCCCGGATCGGCCTGACGGAAATCTCTTCGGTCAGAGCGAGTAACGACTATCGCGAATCAGGCAGTCTCAATCCTAATGTGAAGGCGCATGTCAGCGTCGACCCAGATGGTGAGATCATTCCGGTGACGAGATCTAACGGAGTTCTCTTGGCCATGACCGCCCCGTCTGGAGGCTTGATTTCCGGTCAATGTGCTGTGATGCAACTCGACGGTTGGACCTATGAGGACATGACCTTGCTGCCTCGTGCCGGGATGATTGTTTCCATGGACAGTGAAGAGGAAAAGGAGCGGTTGGAGTCGTTCTTTGACGAAGCAAGGCGTTACTACCAAGGACAACAGGCGAAGTCTAAGATCCTGCATGATGCCCGTTTAGATTCGATGGATAAGGTCCTGCGAGGAGAGCAGCCTATCATCCTTCATGCCGATCGAGCGAACGACATCACCCGGGCAATCACATTTGCCAACCAGCAGAAAGTGAGGCTTGTAATCTTTGGCGGATACGATGCCGTGAAGTGCCAAGAGTTGATGAAGCAATACGATATTCCGGTCATTATCTCGGCCATTCATCGTAACCCCCGCCGACGAGACGACCCCTACGATGCCGCCTACTCGCTGGCAAAGCGACTTCAAGATGCGGGAATTCGCTTTTGTATCTCAGGATACGAACGATCCAATGCGTGGAACGTCCGAAATCTTCCTTACCATGCGGCAACCGCTGTCGCGTTTGGTCTAAGCAATGAGGACGCAATGCGTGCGATAACGCTCTCGCCTGCAGAGATTCTGGGCGTGGGAGAACGCGTCGGTAGCCTGGAAAAGGGAAAGGACGCAACGCTGTTTATCTGCGATGGTGACCCTCTTGAGGCCGCGACACAGATTCAAACAGCCTGGATCGCTGGTAAGCCCGTCGATCTGAGCAACAAGCAAACAATACTCTACGAGAAGTATCAGCAGAAGTATAAACAGCCGAAGAATTAGTTAAGCCTATTTCTCTCCGACGATTGAGTCTTTGACTTCTGAGATGCGTTAGCGTGCTTCCTCCCCCTGGGCCAGCAGATGCCTGTGAGCCAGGTACTGGAACAGGTTGTCATCCTGCTTTATCCTGCGCGCAGTGCGTATGGACACCCAAGGGGGCAGCCCCTTATCGGTGTCGCGTAACTTTCTCGCACAAAAGGACTTGCAAAACGATCTGGTTTAAAATCGGTCTGTGAGATAGGATTAAGAGTCCTGCCCTATATTACCCCCGCCTTTAGGCCCCCGCCGATGCAACGACTCTTAAAGTGCGCTCGCGATTCGCGATACGTTCTATTCAGCCTGGTGCTGTTGAATATGTTCGTATTGTCGGAAAGCTCTGCTTGTCTGGCAGACGAGCTTTCCCCAGAAATGTCACGATGGGGTGAACGCTACGCAAAGGATATTTTGCCGATCATCCAGTCGCGATGCATCGAGTGCCACAGCGGTAAAGATTCCGACGGGGAATTTGACCTGAGTCGGTTCACTAGTGGTGACAGTGCTGCCAAGGCTGGCGACGTGTGGGATCGTGTTGCCCGTCGGATTCGCCAGAATGAAATGCCGCCGGAGGGAAGCCCCGGGCTGAACGATCCACAGAAGGGTGCTTTCAACGGGTGGCTCGACTCGCGTCCCAATCAGGATCTCTGCAACCAGCTGGCATCCGATGAAACCCAGGCCTGGTATCGCGGTCACGTGATGAGCCGACGTTTGACACGAACCGAATATCGCAACGCAGTTAAGGACTTGGTAGGACTCGAATTGAAATCGCACGAACTGCCACCTTCCGATGGGGCTGGTGGCGAGGGATTTGATACCGTCGGTGATGCGTTGTTCACGTCTCCGATTCATTTGGAAGCATATTTGGCATCTGCCGATCGAATCATCGAAACGGCATTGCCCAATACCCAAGATGGAGCTCCTTCGGATGTGATCGCGGCAAGAGAGGCAATCCTATCCGAGGCCTTTCTGACGCCTATTCCGAAAAGTGATGCCGAACGACGCGAAGCGGCTAAGCAGTGCATCCAGCGATTTGCGCGGCGAGCATGGCGACGACCGGTATCGGAAGAAGAGGTTGAGCGATTGCTGGCTATCTATGATGCTAGTCTTGCGAGAAGTGGCACCCCATTGACTGCTCTCCGAGAACCACTGAAAGCCGTACTTGTGTCGCCTCACTTTTTGTTCGTTGTTGAGTCGGAACCGGATGGCGGTGGTGTTCAGAGAATTACTGAGTATCAATTGGCAACACGCCTATCCCTGTTGATCTGGTCGTCAATTCCTGACGATCGGCTGCTTCAACTGGCTGACGAGGGAAAGCTCTTTGAGGAGAGCGTGCTGAGACAGGAAGTCCGCCGAATGCTATCCGATCCGAAGGCTGAGGCCCTGGGTGAAAATTTCGGTTTACAGTGGCTGGGGCTTCGCGAATTCGGCAACGGAACACGCCCTGATGCCGAAATCTTTCCGGAATTCAGCGACGCGTTGGCAGCCGATATGCGAGAAGAGGCTATTCTGACAGTCGCCAATGTATTCCGAGAAGATCAGCCGCTGACGAGACTAGTCGACGCGCAGTACATTTATGCCAATGGACGTCTGGCTGCGTACTACGGCTTGGCGATCGAAGAGAGTGCCGATTGGCAGCGAGTCGAGTTGCCTAATCGGCAACGGGGCGGCGTGATGACGATGGCCAGTGTCTTGACGTCTGCGTCTTACCCTCGCCGGACGAGCCCTGTGCTACGAGGAAGATGGATTCTGGAAGAAGTGCTGGGATCTCGTGTACCTCCACCTCCCCCCAATGTACCCGCTTTAGAAGAGTCGCATGAAGAAGGTAAGAACCTGACGCTGCGAGAGCGGCTTGAGGTGCATCGGCAGAAAGCGGAGTGCGCAAGCTGCCATAACCGGATGGACCCACTGGGGTTCGGTTTAGAGAACTTCGATGGCATTGGTCGGTGGCGGGAGAGCGACAACGGGCAGCCGATTGATTCGGCTGGCAAGCTACCTTCGGGAGACCAATTCAGCGGCCCGGAAGAACTGAAGACGGTGATCCTCAAGCGCAGTGGTGAATTTCAGAAACATTTCGTACGCAAGCTAATTGGATTTGCCTATGGTCGGGAACTCAGCAAGTTCGATAACTGTGTCGTTGATCATTGCTTGAAGAAGCTGAAGGAAAACGATCTGAAGGCAGCGGTACTAATCGAAGAGATCGCCCTGTCCTATCCGTTTCAGCATCGCTATTTCAAGTCGGACAAGTAAGAGACATAAATTCCATTGCCTGGAACTGTATCCATGAGAAAACAAATCCAATCAGCCAAGGCCCTCTCGCGTCGTCGTTTCCTCCAAGGATGTGGGGTCGCGCTTAATTTGCCGTGGATGTCGTCGCTTTCTCCGAGAATTGCCAGCGCAGATGAGGGCGGTGGTCCACCGGTTCGTTCTGCATTCCTGTACTTCCCCAACGGTGTCTGGGAAAAGGACTGGATTCCAAAAGAATCTGGCGATAAGTACGAACTTACCCCATCGCTGAAGCCTTTGGCGGACATACGTAGCGATGTTCTCGTGCTGACAGGGCTTGATAAGAAGCACAGCCACGGCGGAGATGGTCACTACGCCAAGACGGCAAACTTCTTAACCGGTATGCCAGTTACTAAGACGACCGGAAAGGACATCAGCAGCGGGGGAATCTCGGTCGACCAATTGATGGCTCAGCATACCGGGAAATTCACGCCGCTGCCGTCGCTGGAACTGGGTACGGAACCGGTGATCAGCGGAATCGACAGCAACGTAGGCTATACAAGACTGTACGGCTCGCATATCTCGTGGCAGTCTCCTACCCGCCCGGTGGCCAAGGAAATCAATCCGCGACTAGTCTACGAACGCCTGTTCGGAAAGACATTGACTCCCGATTCCGCCAAGGCTGAGTCGTACCAAAACTTGCTCGATTATGTGCTCGAAGATGCTCGGCGACTCAGGCCGAAGCTAGGTCGGGACGATCAATTCAAGATGGACGAATACCTCGATTCAGTTCGGGCTGTCGAGAAGCGAATCGAGTTCGCCACCAAGGGAGGAAGTGGCGACTCGCAGCCTGATGTCGACGACCACGTACTGGCCGCGGCCCGACCAGGGGTGCCCGGTGACTTTCGCGAGCACATTGCAATTATGCTGGACTTGATTGTGTTGGCGTTTCAAACCGATTCGACACGAGTGGCATCGTTGATGTTTGCCAATGATGTCTCCGGGCGAAATTTCTCATTCCTTGATGGTGTGAAAGGCGGGCACCACGAGCTCTCGCACCACGAGAACAAAAAAGAAAAGATCGAACAATATCAGCTAATCAATCGTTGGCACGTCGAGCAGTTTGCACAGATGTTGACGAAACTGCGAAGCATCAAGGAAGGTGACGGAACGCTGCTGGACAACTGCATGATTCTGTTTGGTTCCAGCATGTCGGACGGAAATCGCCACGATCCTGACAACCTCCCGATTCTCTTGGGAGGTCGCGGGGGACGAACTTTGAACTCCGGACGTCATCTTCCGGCAGAAGGCCAGGTTCCACTCTGCAACCTTTACCATGCGATGCTTGATCGCATGGGAGTTGAAGTGGAAGCGTTCGGAGATAGCACGGGACCTTTGAAAGATCTCGCCTAGCTATTTTGCGGAATCATCTTTCAGCAGCTTGCTGATCGCACCCATTAAAACCTGTTCGGATCGGCCAGAAACTCGCGACGCGGTACGGCTGGTTTCGTATCCGCCCTCACCGTAGGACACCTCGGTACCGATGTAGCCTGGGGCATAGTCGCCATATGCGGCCATGGCAACAAACAGATCCGGTCGTAGTTTCTGTGCAGCGAGTTGATACTCCACGAATAACTCACCTGGCATATGCAAGATTCGGGCATCCCCAATCGTCAGGCACTCAATGGAAATCGCGTCCCCTGCTTCATGGCGGCGCAGCCAGGCTAGTTCGCGAGCAGCGCGGAAGTGAGTCAATCGGTCGAGTGATTTATTCTTCAGTTCGCTGATTGCTTCTTCCTTTTGAATGTAGGGTGAAAGCGGGAGAAGCACATCGACCGAAGCCAAAGCGACATCATCTGCTTTGATGGGCTTTCGCTTGGTTTCATCCCAGGCCCGCTTCATCCCTTCCTCGACACGCTTGGTAAGGACTGCCCGATTCTCCTTCGCGCCGTCGTTCCACTTCCCTGCCCCAATATTTCCACCAGCTCCGTTGAAATGGATATGGAAAGTACCGGTGCTCTCTTCGCGGGCATTGCGAGCCATTCCTGGGAAATCAGGGTTAGCGAGTCCCGTTCGGTAATAGCTTTGCGGATGGGTTGCGTAGTAGGTCATGACCGCCACGGGCTGCTCCCCATTCCAGAAACTAATGGATTTGCACATTGGATCAATCGTTCCGATTGGCTGATCACGAACGACAGGATCTTTGGTTGCCGTGTAGCGAACGTACTTCACTTTTCCGTCGGGGCCAAGGATTCTACGGTTCGAGGCGACCTTCTCGATTTCGGCCTGGCCGGTGCCGATGTGTGTTACGGTTTGCAAATTCTTTAACGACTGCTTGGCTGCCGCAGCAGCTCTTTTCTGCACCTCGGCAATAAATTTCAGGTCAAACATGTCGTAGTCTAGGTCGAATTCATCGAACACGGCCTGGGTGGTGGCATCACAGCGCGGTGCATCGTGTTGGTGAATCGCATGAACGACGACATTCTTGGGATCAGTGCCAACGGCTTCGGCAATCGCTTCTTTAAATGCTTTCTGAGAATCACTGGAAACCCCCAGCCAATCGACGGTGCACAGCACGTATGTTTGCTGCCCTTGAAGGATGATTCCGCGGAAGGAAAGAGGCATCTGAATTCCCTTGGTCGGGTCGTACGCAAGCGGACTGCCGATCGGAGGGGATGCGTCGATCTCGAAGGTTGCAACCTTAAATGTCTCGGCTTGTAATTCGGTAATAGCCGTGGCTGTGATGCCTAAGGTCAGCAGTAGGATCGCAAGGGCATAAGGATATCGGGCGAGTGTCATGGGAAAGATCCTTGAAGGCAGGTCGTTTGAAATGTGCCTGGTATCGGTTGAATCCATAGAAGCTCACTCGGATTGAGTGATGTATTTGAGGAGGTCGGACATTGCCTGCGGGTTGATTACTTTTTCGAGCCCCTCTGGCATGAGTGATACGCCCGTGCTGCGAAGTTGATGAATATCGATCCGCAGAATTGTTTCAGATTTATTGTCTGCTTGAACAAGTGTAATGCTTGTGGCGGTCTCATTGGTGATGACTCCCGATATCGTTCTTCCGTCGCTGGTCAGGCAGATATAATTCATATACTGCGGATTGACTTCTGCATTCGGATTCAGAATGTTCACAAGTATGGCCTCTGCCCCACGGTTTTTCATCGCGGCTAGGTTCGGTCCAAGGGGGTGCCCTTCCCCATTTAGCTGATGGCAGGCCGTGCACTGTTTAGTGAAAACAAGATGCCCTCGATCTTTGTCGCCTTCGAGCGTAAGTGCTAAGCGATATGCATTGATGATCTCCGCTCTATCAGAACGTGCATTGCGATTGAGCAGCCCGTCGATCTGTTGGCCTCGCTCCGCTGAGAGGATCGGCTTTAGCTCGGCGAGCTGTGATATATTGATTTCCGAGGGTTGAATAGTCTTTTCCTGGATCGCATCCAGAAGCATGCCAACCCAGTTTGCTCGTGATCCGAGGAGTTGAGCCGCTTTGGTTCGCATGCCAGGAGCCATGCTCGGCCAATAGTCAATGACCAGTTCTGCCACTTGTGGGTCATTGAATTGTTGCATTGCTTTGAGGGCCGCTTCCTGCAGTGCCAGCGGCTGGGACGGTTCTAATAGTTCGCCAAAGACGCCAGGGTCAAAGCGATCAAATCTAATTACATTAAGCGATTGGATGCGAGCAGCGATGGGGGCATCACCATCTGCAAGTGTTCGCTTTGCTTGGGCAACCATGTTGTTGATGACGATCTCGGACTTACCCTTGGTGGTTTTTGCGAGCTGTTGAGCGAGTGCGCTGCCTGGAAGCATGCCTAGATGAATGATCGTAAATTCGCAAATTTCAGGTTGATCGCTGCTCTTAGCGGAGAGAAGGCGGGCAACTATGTCAATGTCTTCGGGGAGTTGTTGCTTGCCAATCTGGCCGGCAAGGGATGATAGCAACTGCCGGGGGGCATTCTCGTGCGTTGCCAAAGTGGCAAACAACGAGCCTGCACCGGTCGTAAGTGAACTTTGAATCGCGGCAAGAAAGTCGTAATCCTCTCCGTCGGAAAGGGCTAGTTGTCTGAGAACATTGACCTTATCTTCTTCCGGAAGGTAGCCGGCTGAGAGGGCCAATTGAAACCTAACATGCACATCTGAATCATCCGCGAGACGGATAACCTCATTTCGAAGTTCGGGTGAGTCTTTGAGCAGCGATTCAGATAGGCGAACGGCATGCTGTCGCACACGTGGGTGTTCGTCGCGCATGGCAGAAAGCAGAACCTGGGGTGATAAGTGATCTAAACCAGCTAATGCTGAGAGAGAGATCACTCGCCCTTCTGCCAGGGATGCATTGGTGACGCTGGTTTCCAGGAGTGGCACGATGGAGATGTCTTGTCGTTCGTAGATTAGACGTGCTGCGGTCTCTCGATGCCACGAATTGGTATGAGTCAGCAAGGGGACCAACTCAGCCGTTGACATCTGGGACAAGCGAGGTGTTGGTCGTCGTTGGTAGTCACTGGCAGCAATACGGTAGATGCGCCCTCGATCCCGTCCACTGGTCAAGTCAAGATGCTTCTTGATCATGGGAGGCAGGGACTTGGGATGCTCAATCACCTCTCGATACATGTCCGCCACATAGAGGGAGCCATCCGGGGCATTGGCGTACTGAACGGGACGAAACCAGATATCGCTTGAAGTTACGAACTCTTCCCCTTCGTCAATTCGAATGCCCTGGTAGGCAACGCCTTGTTCAATGAGTTGTTTGCGGTGAATCAAGTTGCTGCCGACATCGCCAATGATAGCTAAGCCCTGATATCGCGCGGGCCACGCATCCCCGCGAAAGATGGTGACTCCGGTAGCACCTGTGAAGTAACCCGCCGGCCGTCCTCCCCCTTCGACAATTCCGGGAACAATCTTGGCGGCACGCAGCTTCGTACGAATGACGCGCCACGCCTCGACAGGGCTCGTTCGATAGACTTCAGCTTGGGGGCCATCTTGGGCGATACTGCGGCGTACAGAGGAGACACTCAGATAAGGATTGCGTGCCAGATAACGATCCTCGAAGACAATCTGCTGCAAGTGATCGCTGTTGCTACATGAAAACTTCTCGCCCCAACTGTTCATGCTCATGCCATGCTGGCCACCGCCACTAATGGCGATCATATCCATCGTGAGTGGATCAATGGAAAAATCACGGCCTCGCAGGGGAATTGGCTTGCCTGTTGGTTGCCCTTCAACGACCTTCCGCACACTTCCACCGCTTGAGCTTGTGACGCCGTGAATACGGTTGTCGATTCCCCACTTTAGCGTGTTTAGCAGGCCTTGTACGTTCGATTTATTGAAGCCTGTGAAGAGGACACGTTGCTCGTCTGCCTTGCCATCTCCATCGTTATCCTTCAACCAAAAGATGTTGGGGGCGGCACCCACGAGAACGCCGCCTTGTGTGCAGCAAATCGCAGTTGGCCAGGAAAAACCTTCAGCGAAAACGGTGCTCTGTTCGTAAGTGCCATCGTCGTCAACGTCCTCAAGAAGTCGTACGCGTCCAAGGACATCGCCATCGTCTTCGGAGTAGCCACGCATCTCAATGACAAACAGACGGCTATCCGCATCGAATGCCATGGCAACCGGGTCAACAACGTTCGGCTCGGCTGCTGCCAACTCGATACGAAACCCATCGGCAACCTGAAATGCTTTCAGGGCATCCGATGTTTCCAGTGCCGGGACTGGCAGCAACTGATCTTTGTAATCAGGTTCTTCGGCGAGACATGCAATGGATAGAAATGCGATCGCACTGCTAGTCCCCAGAGCTTTCAGGACGGAATGGATATAACGTGGTATCATTATGGCGATGGTAAGTTCAGGAGAAGGAAACAGGTGAATCAGTTCGCAGATGGCGAGGTGGCGGGATCCGCTGGAATACCCAAGCGGGCAAATAAGCACATCTCCGAGTTTAAAAGTTCTGCTTGGAAATGGGAATCATATTTCTGATGATTTTCGCGGAAAGCATGTCTGCCCTCATAAAGTCATGCACGTGAGACGCTATAAAATCTTAACGCGTAAAGCATTCAGCTTCGCAAGAAGTTTTTCCGATGGTGTATGATGGAACCACTCTGATGAGTGTCTGAGATACGTGACCATCGATGATCAATGTGGGAGGGTAAGACGATGTCGCTGCATTCCAAGCGAAACGTACGTGAAATGCTGGACGATGACATCTATGCATCGAATGACCTTTCGACTCAGATTCCCAAGTACAAGTTTCCTCCCGAGGAAAGCGATCCGCGGCATATTTATTCGATCGTTCACGACGAGTTAATGCTGGATGGGAATTCGCGTCAAAACCTGGCAACCTTCTGTCAGACATGGATCGAGCCGGAAGTTCACAAGCTGATGGATGAGTGCATCGACAAGAATATGGTCGATAAAGACGAGTATCCTCAAACGGCCGAAATCGAAGCTCGCTGCGTTCACATGCTGGCCGACCTTTGGAACTCTCCACGCGGGGCCGATACCGTCGGATGCTCGACAACCGGTTCCAGTGAGGCCGCCATGCTGGGTGGCATGGCGATGAAACGCCGCTGGGAAGCCAAACGGAAGAAGGACGGCAAATCGATCGAAAAGCCAAACCTCATCACAGGACCAGTGCAAATCTGCTGGCATAAATTCGCTAGATATTGGGATATCGAACTGCGGGAAATTCCCTTGGAGAAAGACCGGTTTATTATGACACCGGAAGAGGTAATGAAACGCTGTGACGAGAACACGATCGGTGTCGTGCCGACGCTAGGAGTGACTTTCACGTGTCAGTTCGAACCAGTAGAAGCGGTTTCAAATGCACTTGATCAGTTCGAGAATAAAACGGGGATTGATATTCCCATTCACGTGGATGGAGCTAGTGGTGGTTTCCTGGCACCGTTTTGTGCGCCGGACCTGGTATGGGACTTCCGACTTCCCCGCGTTAAATCGATTAACAGTTCTGGACACAAGTTTGGGCTTGCACCACTTGGGGCCGGCTGGATTATCTGGCGCGAGGAATCTGACCTGCCTGAAGAGCTTGTGTTCTGGGTTAACTACCTTGGGGGCAACATGAGGGATATCGCCCTGAATTTTTCGCGTCCTGGCGGTCAGATCGTTTGCCAGTACTACAACTTTCTGCGACTTGGCAGAGAAGGTTATCGGCGAATTCATTTGGCATGCTACGAGACGGCCCAGTATCTCTCGGAAGAAATTGCCAAGCTGGGGCCATTTGAAATTATTTACGGTGGGGAAATGTATTCAGGCATTCCCGCGCTCTGCTGGCGCATTCGCGAAGGCACAACCCCAGGATTTACGTTGTATGATCTTGCCGACCGGCTGCGTGCTCGCGGTTGGCAGGTCCCTGCGTACTCCCTTCCAGCGAATCGCCAAGATCTTGTAATTCAACGTATTTTGGTGCGTCATGGTGTGAGCCGCGATTTAGCGGCTCTCTTGCTAGAAGATATGAAGCGGGCACTGGAGTATTTTGAAAAGCACCCGATTCAAGCTCCACTGACCGAAGAAGAAGCGTCTGGATTTCATCATTGATTGGTTGGCATGGATCAAATTGATCACACGCGGGAGTTGCCCGAATGTATCGAGGTGAATGGCCCATTTCCCTTTAAAACCCATCGCACTTTTCGTCACGCAAGTGGATTGCTTCAGGATTGGCATTCTCGGCATCACCGGAAAAGGATTCTTCGCCGCGTGCCACTGGGGACAAAATTGCTGGCACGATTGGTTGCCCAGGGTGCGTGGCTTCCGCAGGAATTGAATTGGTGGATCGGCGTTTTGTTTGCGATTGGTGCTGTGTTCTTTTGTGTTGCGAGTATCTTTTGCTTACTCGATGTTGCGACGAAAGCAGCTAACGTAGTTTATTTTCTGGGGTCGATACCGTTCACGCTGGCGGCATACTTTCAGCTATACCAGGCAGCCAATGCAGATCCGTTACCGTCTGTTGCCAGCGAAGGGAGCTTTCGGCGTTCCTACTTCGGTTGGCAGCCCTCGGATATAGGCTGGTTGAGCTGTGCGACTCAGTTTGTTGGTACCTTATTGTTCAATTTCAACACGTTCGATGCGATGTTGCCTTCACTCTCTTGGTTCGAGCAGGATTTACTGGTGTGGATTCCCAATCTAATTGGCTCGGCCCTGTTCCTGGTTTCTGGCTACCTGGCATTTATTGAAGTCGGGCATTCATATTGGGCTTGGATGCCAAAAGATCTTTCCTGGTGGGTAACGTTTGTAAATCTTCTGGGATGCATTGGCTTCATGGTCTCAGCAGTTCTGGCGATTACGTTACCAGGGCAGCCGGAACCTCTTCGAGTGACGCTATCGATCGTTTTTACGCTCCAAGGCGCTTTTTGCTTCTTTTGGGGAGCCTTGTTGATGCTCCCCGAGGCCTCACCGGCCAAATAAATAACTTGCAAGGCTTGGTGGAGATTCAGCTCTTAAAGGCCTGGAAGATAAAAGTAGAATTTTCTGTAGGCCTAATCTTGCCTGATCTGCTAAAATAAATGTGATCGCCTAAACGCTTAGAAATTGCGATCTTCAAGTCTTTTCCTTCCTTTTATCCTACCTCAATTCGCCCGATTCCATCATGTGGCATCGTCTTAACTACTTTTTCCCAGTGGTTGCATTGGTATGCGCGACGGCAGCGGCCGAGGAGCATATTGATTTCAATCGTCAAATACGCCCGATTCTTTCGGATCGATGTTATCAATGTCATGGTCCGGACGAAGAAAAACGACACGGTGGATTTCGGCTTGATGTCCGGGAAGGTGCCATCGTGGAGGCGGATTCGGGAAGTATCCCGGTGGTTCCCGGCAAGCCAGACGAAAGCGAACTGCTCTTGCGTTTGCTGACGGATGACGAGTCGATGCAGATGCCTCCTCCTGAGTCCAAGAAGCCGCATCTTACCAAACGTGAGATCGACCTTATCAAAGCGTGGATCGAGCAAGGTGCGGTCTGGTCACCTCATTGGTCGTTTATTCCTCCGAAACGTCCGGAATTGCCCGCAATTGAAAAGTCTAATTGGGTTCGCAATCCAATCGATCAATTCGTCCTAGCTCGACTGGAAAAGGAAGGGTTAGCTCCTTCTGCGGAAGCTGACAAACGAACATTAATCCGTCGCGTGACACTTGATTTGACGGGTCTTCCGCCTACGCCAAAGCAGGTCGAAGAGTTCATGGCTGATGAATCCCCCGACGCCTACGAGAAGGTGGTCGATCGGCTCTTAGCATCTCCGCACTATGGCGAGCGTATGGCTTGGCCGTGGCTGGATGCGGCGCGATACGCGGACACGAATGGCTACCAGGGGGACCCGGAACGCACGATGTGGCCCTGGAGGGATTGGGTGGTCAACGCGCTGAACAAAAATATGCCGTTCGATCAGTTTACCGTTGATCAATTGGCCGGAGATCAAAGGCCAAACGCAACGCATATGCAGGTAATCGCGTCCGGCTTTAATCGAAACCATATGCACAATGGCGAAGGTGGTCGAATTGCCGAGGAAACGCGCGTTGAAAACGTCTTCGATCGAACTGAAACGACTGCCACCGTTTGGCTTGGCCTGACCTTCACTTGCTGTCGCTGTCATACACATAAGTTTGATCCGATCACGCATACGGAATACTTCGCACTCTATGACTTCTTCAATCAAACATCGGAAGCAGGAGGAATTCGAGGAGGAGCGGTTCCGCCGGCGATCGCCTATATGAGCGAAGAAAGTCGCTCGATGCTGAACGAGTACGATCAGCAGATCGCTAATTTAAGACAACAACTTTCAAGCGATGATGCGGCGGCTGATTCGGCACAGGCCCAATGGGAAGAACAGCAGCGTGCCACTGAGCCCTGGTCCATGCCGACTCTGGTCGAATACCATACCGGCGGAAAGTCGAAGCTGGTCCAACTCAAAGACGGCTCACTGAGGGCCGAAGGCGATCGTCCGGATCAGGATGTTTACACCATTGTTGCGCGTACCGATCGCCAGAACCTGAAATCAATTCGCCTTGAAGCAATCAAGGACGATGTAGCCTCACCGGTAGGCAGTACAGGAAGAGCCGACAATGGCAACGCGGTACTCAGCGAATTCGAGGTCTTCGTCCGACCGCTTAACGCGTCCGCTGACGGTGAAACACCTGTGAAGATTGTAAGCGGCAAGGCAGAGCACGCGCAAAGCGGGCACCCGATTGAGGCCGCTTTCGACGGCGAAACTGCTGGCGGTGGCGGATGGGCAACCGAAGGCTTCAACCGGAAGGAAAGCAATACAGCCATCTTTAATACAAAGGAACCCTTCGGCTACGAAGGGGGAACGGAAGTTCGCTTCGTAATTCGCTGCGAGTCGAAGCACGTTGCTCACACGCTGGCACGGATAAGGCTATCCGTCGGGGATGCCGACGGTAAAGAATCGTTTCCACCAGAGATCTTGCAGATTCTTAGTAAGTCTGTGGATTCGCGATCCGGTCAAGAAGCGAGCCAGTTACGTCGACTCTTTCGCAGCAAGTTCTATCCTGGCAGCAGCGCTAGTGGACAGTCCTATCAGCAACTTGCTCAGCTGATCCAAAAGGCGGAAGCAAGTCGCACAAAACTGCGTGAGTCGCTCGACAAGACCAAGGTTATGGTCATGGATACGCTTGAGAAAGGTCGCGAAACGCGAATTCTCGAAAAAGGACTGTACAACAAATCCATTGGCGACGTCGTTTCTCCAGGTGTTCCGAAGGTACTCCCTTCACTTCCGGCCGACGCTCCCCGCGATCGTTTGACATTAGCTAAGTGGCTGGTCGACTCGAACAACCCGCTAACGTCGCGCGTCATTGTGAATCGCTATTGGCAACTGTTTTTCGGTAGTGGACTGGTGACGACGCCTGAGGACTTCGGCACGCAGGGAAAGCTGCCTTCACATCCAGAGCTATTGGATTGGTTGGCCGTAGAGTTTCAAACCAGCGGTTGGGACGTCAAAGCGATGCACCGCTTGATCGTTACGAGTGCAACCTATCGGCAAAGTTCCTATCAATCGCCGCAGCTTCGTGAACGCGACCCGCAGAATGTATTGTTGGCTCGGCAAAGCAGGTTCCGATTGCCGTCGTGGATGATTCGCGACCAAGCGCTGAGCGTCAGTGGTTTAGCTAAGCTTCAGCTAGGTGGTCCACCGGTCAAGCCGTACCAGCCAGAAGGGATCTGGGCAGAGGCAACCTTTGGCAAGAAGAAATACCAACAAGACCATGGTGATGCTTTGTATCGCCGTAGTTTGTACGTGTTTTGGCGACGTATCGTTGGTCCAACCATGTTCTTTGACGTGGCAAATCGACAGACATGTTCGGTGGAAACGGCAATCACAAATACGCCGCTGCATGCGTTGACGACACTTAATGACGTCGCCTACATCGAAGCTGCGCGAGGGCTGGCATCCCGCGTCATCTTGGAAAACAAGCAGCCAGACGACCGGATCCGAGAAGTTTATTCATATCTTCTGTCACGGCCGCCAAGTGAACAAGAGTTGGAGATCGTTCGTCGTCGGCTTGAGCTTCTCGTAGCCGAGTTCAACGGTAATCCTGCCAAGGCCCAGGAATTGTTGTCGATTGGTGAGTCGAAGCCCAATGACTCGATTCCGCCGGTCGAATTGGCCGCCTATACCGCACTTTGTAATGCCCTGATGAACTTAGACGAGGTTCTCAATCGACCATGAGTGCCCATAACCTTGCCAGTCCTCAGAAAGACCATGCGATCGCAATGACGCGCCGCCAACTATTGGGCCGTGCCGGTATCGGACTAGGGAGCGTTGCGCTGGGTTCGTTATTGGGGGGCAATTCTTTGGCGGGCTCCGCGGGCGATTCCTTCTCATTGCCACACTTTCCGCCGAAGGTAAAGCGAATCATCTACCTATTTCAGAATGGAGCACCATCGCACGTCGACTTATTTGACTACAAGCCAAAACTTAAGGAATTGCACGGAACGCAGATTCCTGACGAAGTTGTGGGGGGGAAACGTTTCAGTACGATGACGGGTGGCCAGACGGCTCGTCCTTGCCTTGCTCCGATTACAAAGTTTGCCCAGCGAGGAAATAGCGGTACTTGGATTGCTGAAGACTTCCTGCCACATACGGCGGAAGTTGTCGATCAGCTGTGCTTCATCAAATCGATGCATACGACTCAGGTGAATCATGCTCCAGCGATTACGTTCTTCCTCACCGGTGCCGAAATGGCCGGACGTCCTAGCATGGGAGCCTGGTTGACTTATGGGTTAGGATCAGAGACTCAGGAGCTTCCGGCATTCGTAGTCATGACCAGCCGCGACAAGGAAGCCTCGTGCGGGCAGATCTTCTACGACTTCTATTGGGGTAGCGGATTTCTTCCCAGCAAGTATCAGGGAGTAAAATTCCGCGGTTCCGGCGATCCGGTACTGTACCTATCCAACCCAACAGGTATCAGCCGGGAAATGCGTCGAGGACTCTTGGATGATCTGGCTCAATTGAATGGACTGGCTGCGGAAAGAACTGGGGATCCAGAGATTTCCACGCGTGTCGCTCAGTATGAGATGGCCTACAAGATGCAGGCTTCCGTTCCTGAGCTAACCGACTTCTCCCAGGAACCGCAGCACATTCTCGATATGTATGGGCCAGATGTGCAGCGAAAGGGTTCGTTCGCCTACAACTGCCTGATGGCGCGAAGGCTTGCCGAACGTGGCACTCGTTTCATTCAGCTAATGCACGCAGGCTGGGATCAGCACCGCAACCTCAACACGCAGTTAAAGATTCAGTGTACCGATACGGATGCTCCCAGCTCGGCACTGGTGAAAGATCTTCAGCAGCGCGGATTATTAGACGATACGCTGATTATCTGGGGAGGAGAATTCGGACGGACGCCGTTTCTGCAAGGTGCGATCTCAGAAACAAAAACCTGGGGCCGTGACCATCACCCGTATGTCTTCTCGCTTTGGATGGCTGGCGGTGGTATCAAGCCTGGGTTTTCGTACGGTGAGTCAGATGACTTTGGCCACAACGCCGTCGTCGACCCAGTACATGTGCATGACTTGCAAGCGACGATACTGCATCTGCTGGGGATTGATCATGAACGGTTCACGTACCGTTTTCAGGGACGTGATTTCCGTTTGACCGATGTGCACGGAAATCTGATCAAGCCGATTCTTTCATAGCGTTAAACACTTGTCGGAGGCGATAGTATGTCGCGAATCTGCCTTACCATTCTAGCTCTTGTGGTCTTACCGATGACCATTTCGGCGGATGACCTACCACCGCCGCTGGAAAGGCAGGTCAACTTCGAAGCGGACGTACTGCCCCTGCTCGAAGCGAAGTGCCACGATTGCCATGGTGAGTCCGCTCAAGAGGGAAAAATTCGCTTGGATCGCAAGGCCTCGCTGATTCGCGGTGGAGATTCCGGCGAGCCAGGTATCGTTGTCGGCAGCAGCGACAAGAGCCACTTGATTCAACTTGTCGCTGGATTGGAGAAGGGCCTGCGTATGCCGCCTGATGAGGCGGATGCGTTGACGGACGAGGAAGTCGGTGTGCTGCGAGCCTGGGTAGATCAAGGAGCCAAGTGGCCAGGTCCCCATGGCGAACTCGAGGCAGAAAAACGAACGACCGATCATTGGGCATTTCAGCCCGTTGGGCCGGTAGAGGTCCCCAGTATGGAAGGTGACTGGGGAAATAATCCCATCGATCAGTTTGTCTTGAAGCGTCTCAAAAAAGAGGGACTTTCAGCAACCGATCCCGCAGATCGAAGAACATTGATTCGCCGGCTATCGCTCGACCTGCTGGGATTACCACCATCGCGTGAGGAGGTCGATACCTACGTTCGCGATGACAGTTTTGATGCGACGAATAAGCTGATCGATCGACTTCTGGCCAGTCCACATTTCGGCGAGCGATGGGCTACTCACTGGCTCGACCTCGTGCGTTTCGCAGAGACGCACGGTTTCGAGACGAATCGTGAGCGTCCTCATGCTTGGCGCTATCGCGACTATGTCATACGTGCGTTCAACGAAGACATGCCGTACGACCAATTCATCCGCGAGCAGATTGCCGGGGATAGTTTCGCCAGCCCAATGGGTTTGGGATATCTAGTGGCCGGGCCATTCGATCTGGTCAAGAGCCCAGATATCAACCTGACATTGATGCAACGTCAGAACGAACTGGATGACATCATCAATACGACAGGGACAGCTTTCCTAGGGCTGACGATCGGATGCGCACGTTGTCATAACCATAAGTTTGACCCCATTCTGCAGTCCGACTATTACTCGATGCAGGCAGTCTTTGCAGGAGTTCAGCATGGGGATATGACTCTACCCATGTCCAACGATCAACTGGCACGCGCTAACGAGCTAATGGAGGAGATCACCCAACTGGAAAATGAACTCGCTGCCTATGCGCCGAAAGCAACCGGAAGTCGATTCGTCTTGATTGACGACGATCCTGAAGTCCCGGGCGATTTGGTCGAACGACTCAATCCTATCGCTGGAAAAGGGATCAACTTGCCGGGAAGTGCACCTGGACAGGCAAGCGATGCGGGGGACTCAAAGCGAAGTGCCAACGTGAGTGGAGGGAAGTACTCGTGGTGGAAACACAAACCGGATGAGCCAGTGATTGCTTGGAAGCCGAGGGTGAAGGGAACTTATCGCGTATGGTTGTCGTGGGGATGTGGCTATGACACGCATTGCCAGGACGCACGCTACGTGATCGATCATGATGGCAACCCAAGTACGCGGGAAGACTGGGAAGTGATTGCGATTGTCAATCAGCAACAGTTTGCCAGCGGTGAAGTTCAGCTCAAGAGCGAACCGATGTGGAGTGGTTTCTTTCACGCATCGATTTCCGAGCTAGATATCGATGATCGAATCCTTCTGGTAGGTGGATCTACAGGCACTGCCCTGACTGCGGATGTGCTTCTACTAGAGGAAGTCGGAACGGAAACAACATCGGTTCCTGACAAACCAGTCTTTCGTGAAGCAGTGACAGCGACGGGAAATGTAGAGAACATCCAGCCGCATCCGGCCAAGTACATTCGGTTTACGATCGAGCAGACGAACACTAGCTCGCAGCCTTGCCTGGATGAACTGGCTGTGTACTCGCAGGGACGCAATGTTGCCTTGGCCAGCGAAGGAGCGAAGCCGAGTGCTTCGGGAACCTTAGATGGGTACTCCATTCATAAACTTGTCCATATCAACGATGGAAAGCACGGGAATAGTCACAGCTGGATTGCCGACACGAGTGACAAGGGATGGATTCAGATCGAACTGGCAAAGCCATTCAGCATTGATCGGATTGAATGGGCAAGAGATCGCGAGGGAAAATATGCTGATCGCCTGCCGACCGAGTATTGCATTGAACTGTCGGTCGACGGGCAGAACTGGAAGAAGGTCGCTGGGAGCTTTGATCGCCTTCCATTTCATGCTGGTGAGATGAAGTTGGAAACGCAATATAGGTTCGCTGGATTACCAGATTCCGATGCCAATTTGGCGAAGGCGCTGTTAGGTCGGCTTAAAACGGTGAAGCAAGAACTGGACACTGTCACAAAGCCAACGATGGCTTACGCTGGAAAGTATCAACAACCAGGTCCCACGTATCGGCTTTATCGAGGCGAACCTCTCCAAAAGCGGGAGGAAGTAGCACCAAACGTACCCGAGATCTTTTCCGATCTCAAATTGCCAAACGATGCGCCAGAAGCCGAGCGGCGTCGGAAGCTGGCCGAGTGGATCGCTTCGCCTGACAACCCGTTAACGGCTCGGGTGATCGTTAATCGTATCTGGCAGTTCCATTTCGGGACGGGCCTCGTAGATACACCAAGCGATTTAGGAGCGGCCGGTGTGCCTCCTTCTCATCCTGATCTTCTCGATTGGCTAGCCAGGGAACTTGTTGAAAGTGGATGGTCGCTGAAGCATGTTCACCGTCTTGTCTTGCAATCGGCTACCTACCAACAAGCAAGTCGTCCCAACCCAGATGGATTGACTAAAGATGGCGGGTCGAGGCTTCTATGGCGGTATCCTCCGCATCGGTTAGAGGCCGAGCCCATCCGAGATTCGATGTTGTCTGTTTCTGGTGTATTGGACGTGAGCCAGGGTGGACCAGGTTTTAGTGCGTTTGAAGTGGAAGCAGAGAACGTGCGGCATTACCATCCCAAGAAGTCCTTTGGCCCGGAAGACTGGCGGAGGATGGTCTACATGACGAAGGTAAGGATGGAGAAGGATGCCGTGTTTGGTCTACTAGATTGTCCCGATTCCGCGACGTCAGTTGCTAAGCGGTCTCGTTCGACAACGCCACTTCAGGCTCTGAATCTGTTCAATAGCAAGTTCGTCTTGCAGCAGGCTGAGCTGTTCAGCAAGCGGCTGCTAGGCGAATCGGACTCGGCAGATCGTCAGGTCGTGCGGGCCTATCAACTGTGCTTTGGCCGCGAGCCAGATGAGCAGGAAGCGGTTTCTGCCCAAAGTTTCATACAACAGCAGGGACTGGAAGCATTCTGTCGTGCTTTGCTCAACAGCAATGAGTTTCTCTTTATTCAGTAGGCAAACCAGGGTGAATCGATGAATAGTACAAGTAATGGAACTCGTTTGCCACTGGGAACGCATATGCTCAATCGACGTAACTTTCTAGGGCATACGGTATCGGGATTGGGTAGCATCGCCTTGTCGATGATACTGGCTCAGGAAAGACTACTGGCAGAGAACGCCCGCTCGGTTGGTGGCAAGCAGCCTATTCGTCCCGACATCGATCCGGGGCAGCCGTTCGCTCCGCGCAGTTCCCACTTACCGGCCGCCGCCAAGAATGTGCTTGTCATCTTCTGCTCTGGTGCCTGTAGTCATGTCGACACGTTCGATTACAAGCCTGAATTGATCAAGCGGCATGGGCAAGCAATGCCAGGGGCAGATAAGCTGGTGACCTTTCAGGGACAACAAGGAAATCTGACCAAAAGCCCGTGGAAGTTTCGCCCATACGGTGAGTGCGGCAAGATGATCTCCGATCTTGTGCCACAACTTGGAGAACTGGCCGACGACATCTGCTTTATTCATTCGATCAAAGGAAAGACAAACACCCACGGCCCAGGCGAGAACTATATGTCAACCGGGTTCACGTTGGACGGGTATCCCAGTATGGGTGCATGGGCGACTTATGCACTGGGAAGTGCCAATGAAAATCTTCCGGCATACGTGGCCATTCCAGACCCACGAGGAACACCCCAAGCATCGGTCAACAATTGGGGACCGGGCTTCTTGCCGGCAGCTTTCCAAGGTACAGACTTCAATGCGAATAAGCCTATTCGAAACTTGTCGATGCCTGAGGGAATCGACCCTCGCAAAGATGCCGCCACGCGTGACTTTCTAAACGAGCTGAATGCTCGACATCTCGAAAAGTTTCCCGGTGACAGCGAACTGGCTGCGCGGATTTCAAGCTACGAACTGGCCGCGCGCATGCAAATGACGGTGCCGGAGGTGAGCGACCTTTCTACCGAATCGTCGGAAACCTTGAAAATGTACGGCGCGGATGACGCGCAAAACACCTTGAAGGCCTCCTATGCCCGGAACTGCATTTTGGCTCGACGTCTCATCGAACAAGGCGTGCGGTTTGTACAATTGTTCAACGGAGCCTACCAAACCGGAGGCGAAGGGGTTAGCAATTGGGACGGCCACAAGGCGATTGAATCGCAATACAGCGTCCATGGGCCCGTGCTTGATCAGCCAACCGCTGCCCTTATTAAAGACCTAAAGCAGCGGGGGCTTTTGGAAGATACGCTCGTGGTCTGGTGTACCGAGTTCGGTCGCATGCCAACCTTTCAAAAGGGAGCCAGTGGCCGTGACCATAATCCCGAAGGTTTCACTTGCTGGTTGGCAGGTGCCGGTGTAAAAGCACCGTTCACGTATGGGGCGACCGATGAATTCGGATACAAGGCCGCTGAGAATATCGCTGACGTGCATGATTTCCACGCAACAATACTTCATCTTCTGGGACTCGATCATGAAAGACTGACGTTCTATCACAATGGAATCGAACGTCGCTTGACTGATGTGCATGGGCATGTCATCAAGGATATCCTGGCATAGCGGCTATTTGTCCAAGGGTTCGATAACCAGCCAGTTGATACACGTGTTACTGCCACCTTTCGTTGTGCCAAGCGTAAGCGTCAAGCGTCCGTCTTCTATCGTGACATCGGTGACAATCTCAGCGAATATGCCTGATTGCGTATCCAGGTGTTCAGCGACCACCTTTCCTTCGATCTGTAGGTTTTGCCCGAGCTGTTCGTGCCCAGCGTCTCCCAGGCAGACAGAAACGCGGTAATGGCCATTGGGTAGTGCGCATTCCCAGACATCTTGGGCCCGCGTAAAGACAAATGCGTTGGCAAGCGGTTTTTCAAATGCTTCGCGCTCGCGAATGTTCTTGGTCAGATTTTGATGCCAGCCAAATCCGACCTGGGGCTGAAACAGCAAGCCAATGTCCTTTTGGAAACCAGGTACATCATGGCTATTGGCTGCCGTAAAGTTGATGGCAATCGAACCGGTTGCGAATTGACCATCGTTATCAGGAATTCCATCGCGAGACGGATCGTTTTTCCATGATTTCCAGCCTGGTGTGTACGGCAAGGGATCTTGCTCGTCGAGGACTCCATCTAAATCGGCATCCACAGGATCGAGCCGTTTCCAATTCGGTGTTTGTTGTTTGGCCAGGATAGTCCAGGCCTGTTGGGCCGCTTCTCGTCGAGTCGGCGGAACCTTCCTGTCCTTCAATATTGTAACGTCGTACCCTTGTGCGGCCGCATTCGACACGATCTGAGAGTACCAGTCAGCAGTAACAGGGGCATCGGCATGAAAGGAAGTATCGGCAGGCCCTAACTCCAACACCCGTCGTAGAGCCAATTGTTGAATCGCAGCAAATCCTGGTTCCAGGGGATCGACATCGGCAAACGGCCAGATGGCAAGTGGGGCTCCGTCTTTCCCGTCGAGCAAACCATCCCAGATCTCGGCAACATGTTCTCGTTGCTTATAGAGTTGGGAAGGGCTGATGTCATGTCGAAGGGTCACTGCGGCGACAGCTCCACTGGCCTGTCCGGCATGAATCGACTGGTCGTGCAAGCGACAGGAAGAACTGACGATACTGGTGTAACCGAGATTCTTCTGGGCTCCCAGTAGCCCTTCAACGCCGGCTGGAACAAACGATCGCAAAGGGAAGACAGCCCGTCCGGTACCGCCCCGCCCAAACCGTCGATTGCCGCGGAAGCTGGCCTCCCAGGGGCCCTCGTCCAGTCGATCTGTCCGCCACGCGCGTTTGGTTGGATGAAAATCGAGCTCGAACTGCCACGAAAACACCGCATCCGGAAACATGGTCGTCGCGTAGTTGGACCTTGCTTCAAATCCCAGTACTTCCTGTTCGCGAATCACATGATCGGCATTCAGGCGGATACTCTCGCGGATGTATGGCTTAGGAGGCAGTCGATTGGGGGTGCCGAACTCGGAACTGAGCCCCATCTTGCGAAACTTCGGGAACTTCTGCTGCAGGTAGTACAGGAACTTGAGCGAATGATTCCGGGCATCAGCAAAAACGATCGACCGTTGTGCCGGCGTCATCGCGGCCAGCGGTTTTCGAGATGCCCCCTGCTCCGTCTCTTCCAAAGTCTTCGCGACATCGGCCGGAAAGACATCCAAGGGGTAATCGATTGGGGGTGTGTTGATTAGCAAGACATCTGGGTGATGGATCTGGTCGTATCCATTGCCATCGACTAAACGCCGAGTGGTGTACGCAAACTTCTCGTCAATCCAGCCCCATTGTCCTGTGAAGTATTGTTCGTCGTAACCTTCTGGCTGCGGGATGAGACTGTCTTCGGTCCTCTCTTCGACAATTAGACACCAGGTTATAGGATTCACGTCCGTTGTTGGTTCGCCAGATTCGGGAGCACTCGGTTCGTCATATTCGGCGCGAGCATCAAGACCAACGTCCCACCCCGCCCCAGACTTCTGAATGACATCTCCCCAGTCGCTGGCATCGATCGTCACTTTCGCCTGAACTATTAAGCTTTGTCCTCCCGCAGTTGACCGAAAGGTAACGCCATGCACGCGATTGGATTTCGTCAAAACCGATTCGACAGCGTAGTTTGAGTAACGCTGAATCTGTCCGGTTGACTCGTACGGGGCTAATAGCTCGCGAAAGACTTGTTCGGAAACGACGGGCCGACTCGTTGTGATGACGCGTGTGTTGCCCGGGCGACGCACGCCACCATAGAGCTCAGCATTCTTCGTTTCAATAGCGTCGATAACGTCCCGGAAAATTCCACTGCGAGGAATGGGTACCGTTCCGTCGTAACCGTGCCCACGGTTTTCATCGATTGCTCCTAACGCCTCGGCACTAAACTGCCCACCGAGCCATTCAATGTCGTTGACCAGCACGATCCGCTTGACTCCCATGCGGGCCGCTTGAACGACTGCCGCGCAGCCAGATTCGGTTCCGCCAACCACCAGGAGGTCAGCCTCGATCTCTTCCTGAGCATGAGCATTCGGAAGTAGAAGGAGTATAACGAACACGGAAAGGCAAAGAGGATGTGCCATTCGCTGACGTGGATGCGGCATGATTGGGTGCTCCGTAGTCGTTTACGAAAGCAACCGGCGCTGGCGAGATTCGCGAGGCGGGTTGGGACAAGTTGCGCGAAGATCTATATCATAAGATTCCACGTGGCTGTCGACAAACAAACTTTAGTCGAAGTGTTTCGTCATCAATTCTCGATATGCGAGTTGGTCGGTGTGCAGCTTCTGGAATACTGTGTACTTTGTCTGATGATACTCCATCGTCGCTCCTTTTGTCGGCTCGAGAATGGTTTCAGCGGCACTCATGGTAGCCATGGCATGCAGCAGGTCATTTCGTTCACCTGAGGCCACTGCGCCCAGCATGGCGCTTCCCAGCAGCACGGACTCTGGTTCTTTGGGAAGTACAACACGACAGCCGGTGATGTCGGCATGCTCGCGCAGGAATATCAGGTTCTTCGTGCCGCCGCCACAAGCAAAGATCGTATCGATACGGTACCCTGCAGCGTTCATGGATTCGATGATGTGCCGGGTGCCATAGGAGATCGCTTGAATTGTCGCCAGGTAGAGCACGGCCAGATCGTCCAACGTCGCGGAAAGCGAGAGTCCAGAGACCATGCCACGAAGGGTTGGGTCTGCCCATGGTGAACGGTTGCCATGGAAATAGGGGCAAACATGGAGTTCGCGCGTCAGCGATGCAGGCACCTTTCGATCTTTGGAAAGGGACTGTAGCCGGCAATTTAATACTTCATACACGCTTTGATTGGATGTTTCGGCCTGTTGATAAAGCTCAGGCGTTGCACCATGGTTGTTGATTACAAAATCGATCAATGCTCCGGTTGCAGATTGGCCTCCTTCGGTGAGCCACATTCCGGGAATCATGGCCGAATAATAGGGGCCCCAGATACCTTGAATAAAGCGTGCGTCTTGTGATGCAGCCATATGGCAACTGGAAGTGCCGCCAATTAATGCCAGGCGGCGATCAAGGGCTTGTGCATCTGGCGGGGTTCCTGCGAGTGTGGCTCCAATCATTCCAATGCCACCAGCATGGGCATCGATGATCGAAACGCCTACGGCTGTGCCAGAGAGCAAGCCAAGTTCGGCAGCTGCTTCGGGCGAGAGGCCACTTCCGATTGCTTCTCCCATCGGGCGTACATCGGTTCCGACGCGGGCGAATTTCTCGGCAACCAGGTCCCCTAGGCCAATCGATTCAAAGTAGGTCGCATCCCAGCAGCCGACATGCTCATTGGCATTCTCATGCCCTAGGTACGTCCACTTACAAACGGTGCTACAAAGCGAGCGTGTTTCCTCTCCGGTGGCGCGATACGTCAGGTAATCAGGCAGATCGAAGAACTTCTTGGCACGCTGCCACGTTTGTGGAAGATTCTCTTTGAGCCAAAGCAACTTCGGGGTTTCCATTTCCGGCGAGATGACATTCCCGACGTATTTCAAGACATCGTAGTTGCCTTCGTTGATCCGAGCAGCTTGAGCGGTTGCCCGGTGGTCCATCCAGACAATCACATTCTGATTGTCGTTGCCGTCAGGGCTTACGGTCACGGGACTGCCATGTTCATCAGTAGCCACCAGCGAGCACGTTGCGTCAAAGCCAATGCCGCGAACGGATGCCACATCGATTTGTGCCCAAGAGACCGCTTCCCTTACACATTTGCAAACGGCCTGCCAGATGTTGGTCGAAGACTGTTCGACGAAATCCGTGCGTGGACGAAACGTCTCAATGGGCTGAACGGCTGAAGCAAGCATTGCTCCGTTGCCATCAAAAACGCCTGCACGAGCACTACCTGTGCCGACGTCTACTCCAATGAAGTGGCTAGCGTTCATCGTGTTAACCTTTCTGATCCCAGCGCGAGCCGTCCTTTTTTGTACCGCACAGGTTCACTCGAATCCCTAGGGCCGTAGCCATTGCGGCTCGGGTCCAGAGTGCCTCGTCAGCTGCGGCGACGTCCGTCGCATATGCTACCTGGACGTGATTGGCTTTGTGTTTCGCCATCATTTGATCGCGGGAAACACCATAGGTTACGCCATGCATGATGGGCCAAACGGATGTCGTAGCTTCCAGCCTCCGCTTTGTTTCTTCGGGTGGAAGGGTGATCGACTCCCCTCGACCGAGATCCATGTAAAGGGCGTTGTCGGCGACATAGATTCGCGACCAGACGATCTCGCCTGCGCGAGAGACGCCTGACAGAGTGGAACCCCCCTTAGGAAAGTACATCGCAGGCTGGCGATAACCGTGGCATTGATCCCATCCGCCGAGATGTTCCGCTGGTGCGGACCCCGAGATCTCGAATACCCAGACATATTCGTCGGTGGTCCCCGATTCGTCGGCACAGCCCCAGCGAAGGTCGTGTAGCGTTGTCTCTACCGGTTGCTGAAGGGCTCGGTGAATACGATGTATCATCAACGCGTCGAGTCCAGCACATTCGTCAACTTCGTTGAAGTGAGGAATCGCCTGGCCTGCGAAGAGTTCCTGGCTTCCTTGTTGATCAAGCACCGGGGGACGTTTAGTACTGTTCAGCGTTCCTTCAACCAAATCACTTGCTGGTGTCAGGTCTTTCAGGCCTTGCTGATACTGAATACCGATTGTTTCACAACCAAAATGATCGGCCAGGCGAACGGCCGCTATGTACATGCGGCATTGTTCGAGTACCTGGTTGGGGGTCAGATCCTCGGCGTCGTCTTCGCCGAAGTGAAACTGCATGCCTTCTTCTTCGAACCAATGAAAAACTTTTTCAGCGTCAGCATCACTTACTTCTCGCATTTCTGCATACAGAGCGGACTGACTGAGGCGCTCTTTGAAGACACCGACCGGATGGAGAAGGTGGTCAGGAATGATTGCGTTGAACATTCCCATGCACCCTTCGTCAAACACGCCCATGATTGCCTTTTGCTGACGCAGTTGGTCGGCAAGTTGCTTACCCAATTGGCCGGCCGATTGTGGAATCCATTCCGGGGCCATCGCTGAAACATGTTCAGTCGTGTGGTTAACGCTACCTGTTTCCAGCCATGTCTTCAGGTGTTCGAGGAAAAACTCGTCCGTAAAATCTTCACTCCAAAGCGTTGAATAAGCCGTACCGGCCTTTGTCAGAGAGCCATTCAAGTTGAGCATACCCACCAATCCTGGCCACTGGCCTGACCAGTTGGCGATGGTGAGAATAGGGCCGCGATGACTAATGAGTCCTGCCAGGACATGATGCGAGTACTGCCATACGGCTTCTGCGACAATCAAGGGGGCATCAGGATCGATGGAGCGGAACACCTCCATTCCGCGTTTTTGACTATCGATAAATCCGTGCCCCTGCTCGGTGACGTCATGGGCACGCTGGAGTTGGTAGCCTAATTTCTCGACGGCACCTTGCAGTGCTTCTTCGAGAGCCATTTGGGCGGGCCAGCATTTCTGATTTGCGGAAAGACGAGAGTCGCCACTGGCGACTAATTGCACTGGGGGCTGCTGAGTTGGCATGGGCTTAGCTTTGGGTGACGGGGATATCAAGCTGATTCAAGATTTCAGCGACTTGTAACCGCTGGGGAGTGCGAAAACTGTGAAACGGTTCGGCCATGAAATCGTTGCAAATACCCATCAACGATAGACAACACTTGGTGGCCTTGATGTACTTCGAGGCGTACTTGCCAATCTCGTAAATACGTTGAAAGTCGTTGATGCGATTGTGTAATTCTGCCAGCTTGACGTCGTTGTTGGCAAGCTTTGCTTCATAGCATTCCACGAATAGCCGCGGCAAGACATTGGCACCACCAGCGACCGCGCCATTGCCGCCAAGTTGTATCGCCTCTGGCAGCTTGGCTTCCGGCCCGATCATGACGGACCAGTCAGGACGAATCGATTTGAGTCTCACCGCTTCTTTAAAGTAGGTCATGTCGCCACTACTATCTTTGAGTCCGACAATTCCTTCGAGGTCGGAAAGTTGCTTTAGCGTATCGATCTCGAACCATACCTTGGTTAGCTGTGGCATGTTGTAGAGCATCAGCGGCAGAGGAAGTTCTGGCGTGATGTTTCGTACGTAGCTGATCAGTTCTGTTTGACCTGCCGGAAAGTAATACGGGGTGGTAAGAACGAGTGCGTCTGCCCCTGCGTCGGCAGCATGCTGAGCTAGGGCAACCGACTCGACGAATGCCGTGTCGGTAATACCGACCAGGACGGGAATTCGATCACCGACTTGACGGCAGACGGTATCAATCAGTTCTCTCCGCAAGCGATAACTCAAGCTAGGGGCTTCACCTGTACTTCCTAGAATGAACAACCCATGAACGCCGCCATCGATCGTATGTTCGATCAAGCGTTCCAGGCCTTCATGATCGAGTTGATCGCGTCCTGTCAAAGGTGTCGCGAGAGGCGGAATGATTCCGTGAAACGGTTTGTTTGGCAAGTTCACTAGGTTGTTACCTTGGGAGGTGAAAATTCGCGATGGTAGTCGCGGTATGTGTTTTCAATATTATTCGTTAGTGTTTGTATCGGTTTCGCCAGAATCATCCTGGGTAGTCGCTGGACCAAAAAAATAGGCTAGAAGCCAGCCGACGAGCAATATGGTCATCGTTCCGAAGACAATAACCAGATAATTGTTGAACGGGCTGGCGATTGTGCCCCAGTTATCGGGCCAGAAGTCCGTGCGAGACAGGGTCATCCAAAGGATGACGATCACGCCGAGGACGACTCCTGCGATTGCTGCCCCGTTCCCTGCTTTTCTTGACATCATTCCCAGCAGAAATAATCCAAGCATGCCGCCACTAAAGATACCTGCCAACTGCCACCATGCATCCAAAATGCTTTGAACTTCCATCATGGCAATCGCGGTGGTGGTACCGATAATGCCCCACGCCATGGTGCTGAGATATAAAACAACCATAGACTCACGATCGGTTGCCTGGGGGCGAATGAATCGACGGTAATAGTCTGTTAGTGTCAGTGTGGCCGCTCCGTTCAGGCTCGTCGAAAGGGTGCTCATGGCTGCGGCAAAAATAGCCGCGACGAGTAGGCCGGAAACGCCAGTGGGAAGACCGTCGACGATGAAGTAAGGAAAAACACCGTCCCCCTTTCCTGCTGCGATTTCGGCCTGCAGGGATTTGGGCAGTAGTTCGGGCTGTATCGTGTAGTAAGCAAAAAGAGCTGTGCCGATCCATAAAAAGATGATCGAAATCGGTACATAAACGAGAGCGCCAATCCAGACCGATTTGCGCGCATCGCCATCGGACTTGGCGGCAATGTAACGCTGTACGTAACTTTGATCGATGCCGAAATTCTGTAGATTGATGAACATTCCATAGATCAAAACAATCCAGAACGTTGGCTGAGAAAGGCTGATCCCCATCGAGCCGAGGCTGAATTTGCCATGGTTGGATGCGATCTCCATCATCTGTGATGCCCCATCTGGCATACTCAGGGGAAGAATGATGGCACAAGCAACGGCACCGGATGCCAGAACAATACTTTGCAGAGCGTCGGTCCAGATAACCCCTTCGATTCCGCCGAGAAGCGTATAAAGCGTGGTAAGACCGCCAGTGACAAGGATCAGTGCCGGAATGTTCCAACCCAATAGCTGGTGAAGCGGCAACGCCAAGAGGAACATGACGGAACCCATGCGCGCGACTTGGGTAAGAAGGTAGCAAGTAGCCGCATAGGTACGGGCCCATACGCCAAAGCGTTGTTCCAGATGTTCATAGGCGGAAACCGCATCCCCTTGGCGGTAGTATGGGACGAACCAGATGGTGGCGACCCAGGCCGCCAGAGGAAGCGAAAGACTAAACGCCAAGGCATTCCAGTCGCTTGAAAATGCCTTGCCTGGCAGTGCTAGAAAGCTGATGCTACTCACATAGGTGCCGAATATGGAGAGTCCCACCACCCAGCCTGGCATCGAGCGACTGGCGGCCATGTAGCCTTCGGGATTGCGGCTCTTGCGGAAGAACCAGACGCCGAGCCCAACTACCCCAAGAAGGTAGATGACGAGCACAGCGACATCGGCGACGGCAAATTGGTGCACAGGAAAAGCCTCATTCAATGATGGAGAGGATCGCAAGCAGCATTGGCCAAATTGCTTTGGAATACCACTGGTATCCCAGAGTATGAACGTCCACGGACGGTCATGCAAGTCCTTTCAAGCTGTGAATGGTAATGCGCCTTGCGTTGTGTCCCCGTCGAGACCGTGACATGGCGACACGTAACGGAATTGCTAAGACAGGTTGATCTTGAGTCGGCAGAAAAGTACTTGCCATGCGGATGAGACCGTGGTTTGCTACAATGTCTTCGGAGCAACAGGTTTACGATTGTAACCAGGCCCATCAATTCTAAGCGGTAACCTACTCCTTTTCTCACTTGGAACTTATGGAAAAGATTCCACGGCGCAAGCAAGCCTATCAATACATTCAGCAGCGAATCTTGTCGGGCGACTTACCGGCTGGAACGCAGATCTCAGAGCTTGCGCTGGCAAAAGAAATCGGCATGAGCCGAATGCCGATTCGAGAAGCGATTCGGCAACTCGAAGTGGAAGGTTTGGTTCGGCAGGTTCCTCGATTTGGCACGATTGTCCACTCCTTGGATCGCTCGGAAATGGCTGAGCTTTATGAAGTGCGCGAGGCCCTGGAAAGTCACGCCGCAGAGTTGGTTGCGGGTCAACTTACCCATGAAGATAAGCAGATATTGTCGCTTCTCTGCAACAAGATCATGCTTGTCGCTCGTGAACTTCGGGATAGCCGAGAGAAGATGCTAAGCCCTGAATGGATGCAAAAGTTTCTCGCGGCTGACATGGGTTTTCATATGGTGATTTTGCGCGCCAGCGGAAACCGCCGCATGATGAAGATCGTGTCGGATCTCCGCGTGCTATCGCGGATATTCACGGCGCAGCGCGAAACGCACGATTTGAAAATCGTGACAAGCGTCTATCGCTTTCATCGTCGAATACTTCGTGCGCTAAAACACGCTAACGGAGAAATGGCCCGCTATTGGATGCGGGAACACATTCGCGAAAGCCGTCGTCTGGCGCTTGAATCGTTTGATCGACGTCAGGCAATGGGGGACGCGCGAAGCGCCCTGCCATTAGCCCTTCCACAAGACTTGTTGGAAGAGATCAATCAAATTGAAGCAGGCGAGACTTAACGCGGCATCGCCATTCTGGCATGGTGATCTCGCAGGTATTGATGAAGCGCCGCTCTGAGTTCAAATGACTTTGCGGTTTCTATTTCGCTAAGATCTACTTGTTCGGACGGATCCTTTGCGAGATTGTAGAGTTCGACACGATCGTCTTCGGCAAACCAAATCAGTTTAAAGTCTTCTCGCCGGATGGCTGATTGTGGCTTTGTCTTGCTGACAACGAAGTCATCGACACCAATCGTTGGTTTCGCCTTGTTGTAACCAGTTTCCGGGTGATAGTAGGGAAAATGCCAGATAAGATCCCGTGACTCTTGTTCCGAAATAGGATAAGCCCGAAGGGGGACGGCCTCCCCTTCTACTCCCTCATTATCTCCACCAGAGGCCTGAACAAAGGTCGAAGGTAGATCATAACCAACCACTGGCGTGATGCTTTCAGTGCCAGGTTTGGTTCTGCCCGGCCAACGCACAATGAGCGGTACACGGATGCCACCTTCATAAAGATTCCATTTGGATCCACGTAAAGGCGCGTTCGCAGTGTACTCGGGATGGCCGCCGTTGTCGGAGAAGAATACAACCAGTGTGTTGTCCGAAGTGCCACTTGCCTCAACGGCATCCAGAATCTCTCCAACATGGTGATCGAGGGTCTCCAGGAATGCCGCATACTTGACGCGATTAGCCCGGTTCTTAGCATCGATGGGAATGGTGTTTTCGTAGTGATCGGTCAACCACTTCAGCGGCGTTCGGACAGGTGTATGTACATAGAAAGAAGATGCCATGGCAAAGTAGGGCCGTTCGTGCGGCTGGCGAATGTAGCGGCAAACTCTTTCGACCATCGAGTCATCGGCAAAGCGGCCTTCGGCATCGATGGTGGCAGGCGGATTTTGTCCCCAAGAATACGGATGCGCTCCGAAGTCCTCTTCCGCGATTTGAAATCCTTGTTGCTTCGGTCCGTGCGTTGGGCTCCAGCCAAGGTACCGTCCGTGATGTTGGTTGAGATGCCACTTTCCGAAGAAGGCTGTTTCATATCCCTGTTCGGTCAGCCTTTCCGCGATCGTGCTTTCGGCCAGAGCAAGGTTGAGTGTTAATGGCGGTGCAACAAGAGCCGTAGGTCCGTCGATGTTCTGGCTGCCCGGAGAATTCTTCGTGACGAACTCGAAGCCCAGACTGGCTGTTGTCTTACCGGTCAGTAGGCTCGCGCGAGAGGCGGAGCAGATGGGAGCCGACGCGTAGGCATTGGTGAAACGTACCCCGCCGTCAGCTAATCGATCGATGTGCGGAGTACGATGCCATGGGTGGCCATAGCATTTCAAATCGGACCAAGCCAGGTCATCGGAAAGTATCAAAATGATGTTAGGACGATCTCTTGACTCGGCGTTAAGTGGTGCTGTAAAAAAGAGTTGTGCGAAGAGCACCAAACTCGCAGCAGACGCAAGTGTAGTTATTCTGTGTAGCAAATGACGTGGGAATGTTCGGCGGCAACCGGACGTTCCTGAACGACGCGTCGAAATGGCAAGGAATTGAAACATGTGGAATCCCATTCTTCGGATGACGAGCCTGCTGCGCTCGTTTCGATCTCATGGCTGGCTGCATTTACGGCTTGGCACGCGCATAAAAAGACCAAGGGATCGCGGTCGGCAAACCGCATGGTGATCCCTTGGCGGCAAGGAACCGAAACCGGTTCCAGCTCTTAGTGTCCTCTCTCGAATTTCATAAGTCAATTCCCGGCGGCAACCGGGATAACCTCTGGAGGTAAATTAGGAATGGCAAGGAATCGAAAATCGCGTCGCCAGCAGCATGGTTCTGCGTGGCACTGGAAGCAGACGGACTGCTGGTATTTCACTCCACCTGGCACTAAGAAGCGAGAAGCTCTCTTCGACGAGGACGGTGAGCGGATCCGGGGCAAGGAGAACAAGGAGGCGGCCCAGCTGGCGCTGGCCCGGATCAAGTTGACTGATGAGTTGACGCCTGTCTCGTCGGCACCCTCGAAAGACTGGACGGTAGCCCAGGTCTGCGAGATCTACTTGGCGGATCTCACGAATACGGCGACTCCAGAATGGGTTAGGCTTTGCCAGACCTGGCTGAACGACTTTTGTGGCTACTGCGGAGCATTGTCCGTCTCAGAACTCAAGAAAAAACACTTGCGAACCTGGCTCCAAAAGCACAAGACCTGGAACAACAACTCGCAGCGGAATGTCATTGCCTGTATCAAGGCCGCGTTCAATTTCTGCTGCAAGTTTGATGATCTCGATATCAACCCACTTTCCAGCTATCAGAAGCCTGCAGCCACAGCTCGCGTGACTTCGTTCAGCCCCGAAGAAGAAAAAGAGATCTACGCGGCCACGAATAAAGCCCATGCCTTGTTTCTGAAGTGCTGTATTTTGACGGGAGCTCGTCCTTTCTCCGAAATGGCGATGGTAACGGCTGATCACGTTGTCGAAACGCCGCACGGCATGTTCTATTTGCTGAAGGCTCGTACCGCAGAGGGCGGCCACGGTCATAAGGCCGCCAAGAAGACCGGCAAGGATCGGCGGATCATGCTCTGTGAGGAGATGGAAGCGATCACGCGGCGACTCATGCTCGAAGCACCGAAGGACTCCGGGATCCCGCTGCTGCGAACGACACATGGAAAGCAGTGGAAGCGCTGCAATGGCGTTCAGCAGTTTTGCAATGTCAAGGAAAAGCTCAACCTACCGGACGACCGCGTGACCTATACGTGTCGCCACACGTTCGCCAAGCGAACGCTATCCGGGTACTACACGGGCCAACCCACCACGATTGAAGTCTTGGCAGGCTTGATGGGCAACACACCGAAAGTTTGCTGGGATTGCTACGCCCAGTGGGCGGACGACTACAACGATCCGCTTTGGGCGGCACTTGGTAAGTCCAAAGCGAAACGATCGGCTGCATAGAGATTGTTGAGAAGGCTAGAAATGGGGTGGACCGGCGTGTTCGCCCCGTGTTTTGCTAAATTTAGACCGTTTTCGCGTCATAATACATGAGGAGATCCCTTACCATTTGGATCTTCCCAGAACGCTGTAAAATGGCCAGGAATCGTGAAGTCTTATCTAAATTCGGTCGTTTTTCGTGTCATAGAACTTGTTATTAGCAGAACCGCTTTTTAAACGTTGGAAACGACAGTCGATATACACTTCGGCGGCTCTTAAGAGGAGAGAATTCAGCAACCGCACGACATTTTCGCATCCTGCTGACATGCGTGAGGTTCTCTTCCATCCAAGCCATGGAAGTCGTGATGTCGTCGAGCTATCATACGGGGGTGCTATTCCCGAAGTTGGAGAGCACCGAGTTATTCCATTTAATTACGTAATTACCTCCGGTTAGGCCCGGATTTAACACAATTTGATCGACGCGCAAGCGTCAAGGCTACTCCGTCCAAATTCACCACCCTGAGCCGAAAGGCTCTTGTAAGCACAGAAGTAGCACTTGGCTGCGTTCCGCAAGGGACGCCGGCCGGTGCTGTTCTGTGCGCCCTGTGGTGGGGCTGGACGGACAGGCTGGTTCGGCGTCCTTTTATATGCGCCTAGCCACGCCCTGGTACGTCCTGCTGAAACTGTTTTGAGGTTCTCCGCCTCGACAGCAGGCTTACGACCCACCACTACCAGGACCTTTTTATGACGAACGATTCTTCCATGGAGTCCCACGCCGCGACTACGCGGTGGTGGATCTCAACCGCGGGCAAGGTCGAAGGCCCCTTTCCCCAAGGCCACGTGATTGACGCGGTCAACGCTGGCGACATCCCCATCACAGCCCATGCGTGCCCAGTTGGCGGTACGCAGTGGAAACTTTTGGGGCAGTGGCCGCCGTTTGCCGAGATGGTGCCCCCAGCGCCAGAGGTTATTCCTCCCCCTCCTAACCCTCCAGCTTCCTTGCCCGACGATTCTCCGTTGACCAATCCCCGATTACCGGCGATCGCCAATTGGATCTGCATCTACGCAATCTTGGTCTGCCCTGTGTTTTGGGCGATCGGCTATCTCTCACTCTGTGTAACAGGCTCAACCTATCACCCAGACTCTCGATTCGTTGGATTCGAAATCCTCTTAGGAATCGCAGACTTTTTCGCTTCCCTAGTAGCTATGGTCTTCAAGGTGATCGGTGGATGCAGGCTGCGAAATCTCAGGTCGTCCGGTACCAAGATTTTGAAGTGGAGCATGTTGGCCTATCTCGCTTTTGTGATGCTTCAGCTTCTCATCATCATCCCGATCGCCGTCGTTGCCTCGGAAAGTGACTTTGCGGAAACCACACCTGCGGGAGAGATCATTTCCTTCCTCATGATCATCATGGCACTCGGGACATTAGCCTTCGAGATATTCGCGATCGTATGGCTTCACCAGAACGCCGACCGACTACCTCTTGAGAACAACTGAGCACCAAGTGAGGAGAAACTCCATGGATCAAGAAGCATGGTATTTCGAGCACAACGGACAGCGAGTGGGTCCGTTCTATCGAAATGAGCTCGCCGAGTTGGCAAAAGGTAAAATCCTCGATACGAGCAGTCGATTGGTTGACGCTTTGGGGCAGACTGTACTGTTGCCGGAACTACTTGGCTTGGGTTCCCGTGTTCAGATTGTCCCGGAAGCTAATACGACAGATACAGTAGGCATCGGTAGCTCGCATGGCGATGGTGAAGAACTTGTGACTGCCGAGATCGTACCTGCTTCTCGCGATTTGGAGCATTTGCCTACAGATAGCGACAGCCTGTCGCTATCTGAGTTCATCGCCTATGGGCTCGCGTTTCTCTTTCTACCGATACTCTGTGTCCTGGTTAGTTCCCTCCTCTATTACGTCTGGAAATCTTCGTCTCCCTGGAAGGCTCAGCAGATCAACCTTTTGGGGTTTGGCGTGTTCTTCCTACACATCCTCTTCGGGTGCGTGCTTGGAATGCTGGCAGAAGGTTCGTGAAGATACGCAATCTTGACATCGAACGGATTGAATTGTTGAGCAATAGCCGAAAGGAACTTTATGAGCGAACAAGAGTGGTACTTCGAACACGCGAATCAGAAACTTGGACCTTTTCGAATAGCAGCACTTCAACACTTAGCAAGTGCTGGGCTGATTCACTCGCATACAAAGGTGATCGACTCCACAGGAATTTGCTCAGATGCGAATGATATCGTGGAGTGTTTGCCAATTCCTCCATCTCCTCCATTGCCAGAGGAGATGTTTCTAGCTCGAAGCACTTCGAATCACTCTAAAGAGAATGATTTGATCAATACTGATCTCTCCATTTCCAACGTATTTCGATTCCTTGGATCGTTTCTGCCTAGCGCGGCGACAATTGGTGGATTGATTTTCGTGGTGTTTATGCTTTCTCGCCTCGGTTACTTTTTAAAGCTGTGCTGGCAGGCAATATTTTCGACCGATTAGCAAGGCACTTCCCTAAAAGCCTCTGAGGGCACGTCTATTGGAGACGATTCTTAGATAATCCGCACCGAGTCACTTCGTCGATATGTTAGTTTCTTCAGCCGTGACGGGGCGTCGAATACGACAATCGCGGCTCAAGCATTCTACGTACCAAAAATAAACCCCTGCCTCAGAATTCTTGAGGCAGGGGTATTTTATTGGCCTTTGGATTGCCGTCCGCTGGCCTTTGCCGCCAAGGTATTTCAATAGGGGCGAAATGAGACTAATCTGGCCGCCCCAGGGGAGTCGTGATGAAGAGCCTTTTCGGCTTGGGAGATTGGCTCCGCCGGGGTTTCTTAGCCTGGGGTTGAACTCGCATCAATCCCAATAACCGATCGATTTCGTTTTCTGAAATTCGAATACGACCCTGGCCTCGACCACCTCCTTGGTAGTATTCAATCGAAACACTTTCGCCACGTATTTGAAATTGGCCCAAGTCGGATTGACTCAACCACCCGTAGAAAGTTAACACGGAAATGCCGAGACGCTCGGCAGCGTCTGCGGAAGACAGAAGTTTGCTTGGGGTTGGCATGAGACTTGGAAACCATCATGTTGCGATTGGGAACATGATCACGAGTATCCCCAGTGAGATTCCGCTGGCGTTCCGCTGACGGGAATTCGCAACTATTGACTAAACGGGCATGCGAAAACCAAACGAAAGATAGGAACACTGAGCGACCCCATCTCCAGACTCAGGGAACAAGAATGATGAACGCACCAGCGCAATTGAACAAATCGCTATCCAATGCCGCATTCGATAAATTACGCGAAGCTGCTTTGAGGATTCGTACTCCTAAATCGGCTTGCGATCTGTGGGAGCAGGTCTTTTCTCCTAGCGATCGTCTGCGACTTCATCGATTCTTAGGCGTGACTTGGAATAAAGACGACGCATGCAAGATGTGGATAGAGTTACATGCCTGCTCGAAGGTTCGAGCCGTGATTGAAATCGCCCACGTGCTCGACCATCTATCGTCCAAGGATTTTCGGTGGCTATTGCAGGAAACGGGCGAACTCATGGACAGTGATGCATCCTACAAGGATGCAATCTCCCGCAACGACCTCGTCCTTAATTCCCTCGATCGCAAAATATTCTGGAAAGGTGCCCCCATCGTCCTCGACTGGTCCCACGATGCGAAATGGTACTTTATGTGGGAACTTGCGCGTCAAGCTAAAGCGGGTCTATCCCTCGACCGTTTGGATTTCGCACGAAAGAAGCACGAGTCGTATCTATCGAAAGTGAAATCGGATCTCGCGAAACACGACGAATTCCCTGATGAACTCGCTGTATTGATCGAACCTTGTGGAATCGGTACGCAAAAGCTCCAATTGCCACAGGAGCAGATTCGGCTCTTCGAGCATCACGTTGGAGGTGAAATCCGCGAATGGCTGCCGTGACCTAAATTTTGGCCGAAAACGTGTCATATAACTTGAGGGCTCTCCTAGCCTTCAGGCCAAGAGTGTGACCTGTAGTTGAACATCGTAACGCTCCGTTTTCACGGAGCGTTTTCTTTTGCGCGGCATGTCTCGTCACGCATTTCTGTGAATTCCGCTGAGCGGAATACCAGCGGAACCGCCAATCCTAGCCTGATCCCATACCAAGTCTTCATGGGATCCCCGAGCTCGTCGCTCGGTTGCCTCTCATGAAATGTCAACAGAGGAGGTTCAACTATGGACCAAGACCTGCCTAGCATGGGTGCGGCTAATGAAAAACTCACCTCCGAAGTTGTCAAATGGTGGACCGAGATGTCCGCCCTATGCAACTTCGTCCTGACCGGCTTCGATCCGGAAGCGTCCTTGGAAAAACGAATCGAATGGGCCATCGACTGTGGCTATGAGATCGGAACCATCTATTCTCGATTCAGCACGAAATTGCAGCATTCGACCGATGACCAGGTGCGAGAGTGTATCCAGTGGGCGGCTAAGAATCGCATCTATATCCCACCGGAGTTGATTTCGGTAGATGAGGGAGTCAAGGGAAGGCGAACCCAGCGTGCTGGACTCGACCGAACGACAGTGATTCTCCGTCAACGGTATGCCAAGGTCCTCTTGGTGTACAAGGCGAGCCGCTTGTTTCGCCAAGCAGGTAAAGGTTACCAGTTCATTAACGAGGAGGTTGTGGAGGAAGGGCTCCGTGCTGTAAGCGTTTCCCAAGGTATTGATACCAACGACGGCAAGACGTGGAAGCTCCAGTTGCAGATCCACGGCCTCTTTGACGATCTGCTACTCGAAGCGATCGCAGATCATGTCCGTTCGGGATTGACTGGACTCTTCCTCAATGGCTGGATCACGGGTGCGATTGGGATCGGCTATCGCCGCAAAGAGATCCCCGGCGCACCACTAACAAACCGCGGACTTCCCCGCACCATGCCCGAGGTCGACCCTGAAGTCGCCAAGCTAGTCCGTGAGCACGCGCAGCTCCTGCTTGACGGAATGTCGATAGGAGAAGGCGTCAGGCGTTGGAATGCAGCCAACGGCCCAGTTGATCCTCGATCGACCAGTACTAAGCTGCGGCCCCAGTGTTACCGTCGCCTGTTTTCCAATAAGCGTCTCACCGGCAAATGGCAATTCGGACGTTGTCGTAACCAGTTCTCAACCAAGCTCGATAGCGTCAAGCAGGTCGAACAACCGGAAGACGAGGTGGTTACCCTCCAGTGCGAAGAACTACGCATCTTGGATGATGCCACGTTCGATGCGCTACAGCTGATGTTTGCTGCCCGCAAGATGGGACCGCGCGGACCTCGCAAGGACAAGAAATTGCAACTGTGGGATCTGACCACCGAGTTCTTCTTGTGTGACAACTGCAGTACGCCTGAGTCGCCGGTCCGCTTCTACCAGACGGGTGCCAACGGACAGGCGATGCAGTGCAAAAACGGTATCCTTTGTGCATGCAAGTCCGCCGTTCGCCGCGAGGAGGCGGTTAAGGCGGTTTGCGACAGCCTCGCTGAGTTGATCGTGCGTGACGGAGAACTGATCGAGTCGATCGTGCTGCAGAGCCAGCAGTTGGACGCTCAAGCGGACCAGGGCTTGGAACAACAACTGGTCCAGGCTCGTAAGCAGTTGGCTTTGCTCAGCAACCGGGTTAACGATCTGTTCGAGATGTCGGGCGAAGGTACTGAGGACGATCGCAAGGAGATCAAGGCCCGGCTGCGGGCTGCCCAGTTGCAGCGCAACACCGCCCAGAGCGAAGTGAATCGCTTGCAGCGGGCGGTCGACGGGACCACCAGCACGATGACGGTCGAACAGATCCGCGAGCGACTCGCCGAGATGTGTAATCTGTTGAGCACCGCCGCGAATGGCGACCTCGGTGAGGATGCCGTTTACAAGACGCTCGCCGTATTCCGTGCTTTGACAGGCGGACAGATATGGGTCCAGGTCGAGCAGCGCGCGAACCGCAAGCGGACGAATGTCCGGGGAACCTTTCGTCCTCAACTGTTGAAGGCGTTCTCCGAACCGCTTCCAGGGAAAAATGTCCCTACTGCGGAACTGGTCACGGTCTGGCTGCGTAAGCCGCCTCGCCTGGACCTGATCGCCGAACGCGTCCATCAACTGATCGACATCGAGGGGATGAGCCATCGCGAGACAGCCAAGCAGTTGCAGCGCGAAGGCCACAACGTCAATTCGGGAAACGTTTGGTACAGCTACCGTCGCTGGTACGAGATGCAAGGCCTTGAGCCGCCAAACGTTCCCTACAACAACGGCAAGAAGCGGCGCCCTCGATAATCTGACCGCGAATGATTGTTAATCAACGCCTCGTCCTCGTGACGAGGCGTTTTTCACGCGCTAGGCGATTTTTAGACTATCACATAAATGAAAGGAGGACGAATGTCATCCATTTCTGATTCAAATCATGTTCAAGATTCGGAGACCGATTCGCAGCGAGCCCAACTGGCGGCTAACCTCGCCTACCTCGTCGTGCAAGCCCATCGACGCGATCAACAAGACGTCGACCCTTCATCGAATAACGTCGAGGCTCCCGAAAACTAAATTTCTGCCCAAAACGGGGCATAAATAGATGAGGGACATCTTAACCCTTCACTGGTCATCGCCTTCGAGACCCGCGTCTTGACCACATTCTATTTCTTTCTACCCAGGAGGTTCTATGTCACACGTCGTCACCATTGAAACCGAAGTTCGTGATGTTACGGCGATCCGCCAGGCAACACGGCGACTTCAACTTCCCGATCCCACGTACGGTGAGGTTCGCTTGTTCAATGATCGCAAGCGTGGCTGCGCGATCCAGCTTCGAGATTGGCGTTACCCGGTCGTCGCCGACGTGACGACCGGTCGGCTCGATTACGACAACTACAACGGCCATTGGGGCAGCCAGAAAGAACTCGATCAGTTTCTGCAGCGGTATGCCGTCGAACGGGCGACGATCGAAGCCCGCAAGCAAGGCCACACCGCCGTCGAGCAGTCGCTTCCGGACGGAAGCATCAAACTCGTCATTCAAGTTGGAGGGTAAGCTCTTGAAAACTATTGAGATTATCGTCAGCCCGACTGGCGAGTCACGCCTAGAAACGCGGGGCTTTCAGGGCTCAGAGTGTCGCGAGGCAAGTCGCTTCCTAGAAGCCGCCTTGGGACAACAAACGTCCGAGACGCTTACAGCCGAGTTCCACGCCACGGAAATCACGCAACAAAATCAAATTGAACAGAAGGAATAACTGCCTATGGATCCCATACCCGAAACTCCCACTCACGGAACGATCGACCTGGCATGCGTTCTGGTGATTGTCGAGGGAACGAACGATATCGAGTTCCTCCGCCGGATTTCATTGACGCTGCATGCTCACGATCCGGATCTTCCCAACCTGGCGGAAATGGAACAGCAAGGGCACTTGGTATTCGTTCCCTTCGGGGGCAGCAACTTGCCTAGTTGGACCTATCGATTTGCTTCGCTGGGCAAGCCCGAGTTCTTCTTGCTTGACCATGAAGTGCCGCCGGAAACGGAGCAGCGTCAAGAATTGGCCGAGGTCATCAATCAGCGGCCACAATGCCGGGCTGTGCTTACGAGTAAGCGAAGCCTGGAAAACTATCTCCATCCGGCGGCGATTCGTGAGGTTACTCCAATCGAGCTTGCGTTTGGCG
>NZ_PUIA01000029.1 GCF_002967715.1 Blastopirellula marina | reverse complement strand
AATCAACACCGTTTGCGTTTCGTCGGTTCCTTCGCGGTCGGCAATCACTTCGACCGGAACGCCGGCCGGCAGATACTGGAACGCCGCGTCAAACGCGTCCTGCCAGCCGATCTCATCCTTGACCAGGCTTAACGGCTCATCGTGCTTCGGCCAGCCATAACCCGATCCTTTTTGCGAATCGGTCGGCTTGAGTCTCAGCGTACGGATTTCGTCTCCCGCTTGCAGACCAGCCGCTTCGGCCGGGCTGCCAGGCAACACCTCGGCGACTCGCCGCTCCAGCGAATAAGAAACGCCTAGCATGTCGACCGCCAACTCGCTGCGGTAGCCGCTTTGCGTGTTGTACTGCTTCGGCTGTCGCATGGGGACCGAGAGGGTCACTTCTTCCCCATCGCGGTTGACCACCACATCGACCGTCTCTCCGGCGTATTTCGCAGTGCGGGAAGCCAACGTATAACCGTCGGCGGCCGGCTCGTCGCCGATCGATACCAGTTTGTCACCCACCTTCAATCCATGCTCCGCGGCGGGCGAACCCTCCTGGATATGCAGGATCGGCGTCATCTCCATCACCAGGCC
>NZ_PUIA01000028.1 GCF_002967715.1 Blastopirellula marina | reverse complement strand
CGCGTGGTACCGTCGAGTTATCGAATTTTTCTAGCGCCATGCGTCTAGCGGAAATCGCCTTATCTCCTCATGCCGACGGACGCATTGATACACTCTCTTTTCCCAATGCAGCGAGCTTGCTATGACTTCGATTCGTAATCATTCCCGCGGTTTTACCCTCGTTGAGTTGTTGGTGGTGATCGCCATCATCGGCGTCTTGATCGCGCTGCTCTTGCCGGCCGTACAGCAAGCCCGCGAAGCGGCTCGGCGGATGCAGTGCACCAATTACATGAAGCAGATTGGTCTTGCGCTGCATAACTATCACGATACTCATCGCGTTTTGCCGCCAGCGACGATCAACCCCGGATGCAACGGCTGCAATAGCGTCGTTTCGCCCGACACGGTTTCGATGAACGTACGGAATATTACGATGCATCTCATGATTCTGCCATTCATCGAACAGGGGCCGCTTCATGATAAGATCGACTTTACCCAACCAGTTGGATTGGCCGCGCACCAAAGCGTAACGG
>NZ_PUIA01000027.1 GCF_002967715.1 Blastopirellula marina | reverse complement strand
CGTTTCTTCTTTCATTTCGGCGGCGATCTCTTCCAGCGCCGTTCCCATCGCCCGGTTCCCCATGCTGTGGGCGATCAGGTTGATCGACTCGGCTTCGCTTTGCTGGGCAACCTTTAGCAGAAACTCTTTCAGGTGCGAGACGGTCCAGAGCGAGTTATCGCGATCGGTCGCATAGCCCAGCAGATCGGCCTGTGATGGCCAGCTATAGAACATCGGCACGCCAGTAAACTTCAAGTCGTACGCCATTTGCGCCGTGCGGCGAGCGGCGTCTTCAAACGAGACGTTGTAGCCATGCACAAAGATCAAAATCTCGCGCCGTGGCGATTGGGCGACCATTGCGCGTAGATCGGCGAAGAACGCCTCCTCCTCCTTCGAGAGGACTTCGAGCAACACGACATGCTTTTCGGGACGTTCGGTCAGCTCCAGCTTGAGGATCGACGGCGCTTCCAATTGGCCAACTTCATGCACTTCGGGAATGCTGATGTGACAGGCGCCAAACTGCAGTCCGCCACGGCCGCCGCTAAACATCGCGC